>NZ_JBQYLP010000021.1:104050-104255 GCF_052683555.1 Burkholderia sp. BC1 | reverse complement strand
GCTCGCGACGATCCTGATCGTGTTCTCGACGAGCCTGCTGCTCGCGCTCGAGTGGCTGCGCGGGCGTCAGGCGCGGCGTGCGGTGGCGTAAGGCAACGCGCAAGACGCGCGCGTCGAGCGCGCGCGTGCACTGCACGCTGCAGGAATGCGCATCGCGCGCGGCAAAATGCAACGGCGTGCACGATCGCGCATCGTCATCGCGCCG
>NZ_JBQYLP010000021.1:0-103950 GCF_052683555.1 Burkholderia sp. BC1 | reverse complement strand
CACACCGCACACCGCACACCGCACACCGCACACCGCACACCGCACACCGCACACCGCATCTCCCCCTGCTTCCTTGTCGATCCGCGCCGCGCATCGCTCACGCGCGCGATGCGGGCGCGCGCCTTGCTCGACCGCGTGGCGGCGACGATGCCGTTGCCGCGTTCGACAAGGAGGGTCCGACATGAAAGCAGTCGTATTTCACGGTATCGGCGACATCCGCATCGATACCGTTCCCGATCCGGAAGTCGCCGACACCACCGATGCGGTCGTGCGCCTGACGGCCAGCGCGATCTGCGGCACCGATCTGCACATGGTGCGCGGCACGCTCGGCGGCATGAAGCCGGGCACGATTCTTGGGCACGAAGGCGTCGGCATCGTCGAGGCGGTCGGCCGCGACGTGCGCAATCTGCGGCGCGACGACCGCGTGCTGATTCCGTCGACGATCGCATGCGGCCACTGCGTGTACTGCCGCGCCGGCTATACCGCGCAGTGCGACGTCGCGAATCCGGGCGGCCCGCGCGCGGGCACCGCGTTCTTCGGCGGCCCCGCCGATTCGGGCGCGTTCGACGGACTGCAGGCGGAATACGCACGCACGCCGCTCGCGAACGCGAGCCTGATCCGTCTGCCCGACGAAATCGACGACGATCGCGCGATCCTGATGTCCGACATTTTTCCGACCGGCTATTTCGGCGCACAGCTCGCCGAAGTGAAGCCGGGCGATACGGTCGCGGTGTTCGGCGCGGGCCCGGTCGGGCTGTTCGCGATCGCGAGCGCGAAGCTGATGGGGGCGGGCCGTGTGATCGCGATCGACCGGATCGCGTCGCGTCTCGACATGGCGTGTGCGCAGGGCGCCGAAGCGGTCGACTTCTCCGAGGACGATCCGGTCGACACCGTGCTGCGTCTGACCGGCGGCATCGGCGTCGATCGCGTGATCGATGCGGTCGGCGTCGACGCGATGCGCGCGACGCACGGGCCGGCCGCCGCGGACGCCGACGCGGCACGTGCGTTCGATGCGGAGGTCGACGCGGTCGCGCCGCGCCGCAAGCCGGACGGCCGCAACTGGGTGCCGGGCGACGGGCCGTCGCAGGTGCTGCAATGGGCCGTGCGCGCGGTCGCGAAGGCGGGCACGGTCGCGGTGATCGGCGTGTATCCGCCGCAGGCGCGCGTGTTTCCGATCGGCGAGGCGATGAACCGCAACCTGACGATCAAGATGGGCAACTGCAATCACCGGACGATCACGCCGCAGCTGATCGAGCTGGTGCGCAGCGGTGCATTCGATCCGTTGTCGGTGCTGACGCAGCGCGAGCCGCTGACCAATGCGATCGACGCGTATCGCGCGTTCGACGTGCGCGAGCCGGGCTGGGTCAAAGTGAAACTGGAGCCGTGATCATGGCACCCGCAACGAACCGCACCGAACTGAACGCGCGCTACGACACCTGCATGGCTGCATGCGACGCATGTGCGCATGCGTGCGACGCCTGCGCGGGCGCGTGTCTCGCGGAGCCCGACCCGCGCGCGCTGACCGCCTGCATCGCACTCGACATCGAATGCGCGCTGCTGTGCCGCTTCGCGTCCGGCGCGATGGCCCGGCGCAGCGTGCTTGCGCCGCAGGTCTGCGCACTATGCGCGCTGGTCTGCGAGCGCTGTGCGGCGGAATGCCGGCGCCATACGCACGAGCACTGCCGGCGCTGCGCGCTCGCCTGCGATGCCTGCGCGGCGATGTGCCGCGCGATGGCATGAACGCGGCCGCTTACGGGCGCGCGTGGAACTTGCGCGCGACGCGCTGCAGCAGCGCGTCGAGCACCGGCATCTCGACCGGTTTCACGAGATGGTCGTCAAAGCCGGCGCCGGTACTGCGCGCGCGGTCCGCCGGTTGCGCGTGTCCCGACAGCGCGACGCACGCGGTGTCGGCGAGCGCATCGATGCGGCGCAGTGCCTGCAGCAGCGCGAACCCGTCGACGTCCGGCATCGTCAGGTCGATGAGCATCAGATGCGGCGTGTAGTCGCGTGCGAGCGCGAGCGCTTCGTCCGCGCTGTATGCGACGCGCGGCGCGTGGCCTTTGACCTGCAGCAGCACGGCGAGCGTGTCCGCGGAGTCGCGGTTGTCGTCGACGACGACGATGCGCAACGGTGCGACCGGCGCGGCGGCGGCCGCCGTCGCGACGGGCACCTCGGGCTCGGCGCGCGCCGCGCGCTCGACCGGCAGCCGGACGATGAACGTCGCGCCGTGGCCGGGGCCTTCGCTTTCCGCCGAAATCATCCCGCCGTGCAGTTCGACGAACGACCGGCAGATCGCGAGGCCGAGCCCGAAGCCGTCGGCCGGCCGATGGGCGGCGCCTTCCTGCTCGAACAGATCGAAGATCGATTCGAGCGCACCGGGCGCGATCCCGACGCCGCGATCGACGACGCGGATCGCGACGACCGTGCCCTCGACACGCGCGCTGATGTCGATGCGCCCGCCGCGCGGCGAGAATTTCGATGCGTTGTCGAGCAGGTTGTGCAGCACCTGCACGAGCCGTGCATCGTCGCCGCGCAGCACGATCGGCTCGGGCGGCAGCTCGACGTGGATCTCCTGCTCGCGCGTCGCGAGCTTCGGTTGCACGCTTTCGACGCCGCGGCAGACGAGATCGCGCACCGTCACCGGCCGATCCTCGAGCTCGACCTTGCCCGACGTGATGCGGCCGACGTCCAGCAGATCGTCGACGAGCCGTGTCAGTTGCCCGACCTGACGGTGCACCGCTTCGCGGCACTGCGCGAGCGCGGGCGCCGGATCGGGCAGGCTTTGCAGCACGCCGACCGAATGGCGCAGCGGCGCCAGATGATTGCGCAGTTCGTGCGCGAGCATCGCGATGAATACGCTGAGCCGATGCGTGGACGTCTCGAGTTCCTCGAGCCGCTTGCGCTCGGTCATGTCGCGCGTGATCTTGATGAAGCCGCACAGCTGATCGGACTCGTCGCGCACCGCGGTGATCGTCACGCTCGCCCAGAACAGCGAGCCGTCCTTGCGCACGCGCCAGCCTTCGTCCTCGAAGCGGCCGTGCGTCGCGGCTTCGCGCAGCCCGTACGACGGGCGGCCGGCCGCGAGCGCTTCGGGCGGATAGAAGCGCGAGAAATGGTTGCCGACGATTTCGCTCGCACGGTAGCCCTTGATCCGCTCGGCGCCGGCGTTCCACGTGACAACGCGCCCCTCCGTGTCGAGCATGAACACCGCGTGGTCGGTGATCGAGGCGACGACGGTCTGAAAACGGAATTCCGCGAAGCGATGCAGCAGGTCGCCCGCGTCCGGGGCGGACGGCGGGGGATTCGAGTGGGGTCGAATGTCGTCTTTCGTCATCAGAGGCGGGCTCGGCTGCAAATGACACGCCATGGGCCGTCCGCGGGACAGCGGGACGGCGGCGCGGTGGTTCGGGGCGGCACCCCGAGAGCATACGGGATCGCCGCTTGATTGGCCAATCTGCACGCACGGACTGTGCCGGGCCGCACGCAATGAACGGGGCCGGTCGCGCGCGGGACGCCGGCGCCGGGCGAGCGCACCGATGACCGCGCCGCCGGTCACGCCCACCCGTCACGCCACACCCATCGTGCGCGCCCGTCACGCGCGCCGGCCGCGCACGCCGGTCGCCCGGACCGCCCCGGCCGCCCGCGCCGCCCGCGCAGGCCGCCTGTCGTCGCGCTCGCGGCCGGCACGGCCCTTGCGTCCCTCGCGTGCCCGGCGACCGGCGCGGCCTGTTCGGGCCGCGCCGCGCATGGCAACCGCGAGGACATGGCGATGAGCACACTGAATCCCGACAACGAGCCGGCCGGCCCGGACGACGAGAACGCGAGCCGCGGCCGCGACGGACGCGCACTGGGCCCGAGCGACTCGTCGGACAGCGGCAGCGACACGGCCGGCGCACGGCGCCACGCGTTCGACGTCGATTCGCCGCTCGACGCGCATGCGCTGGAGCGCGGCGACGCGACGCTCGACAGCGACACGGACCGCGCGGGCACCGGCGAGCGCGCGGCCGCCGACGGCGACGCGACGCTCGAGGAGAGCGCGGACATCGAGCCGGACCGGCTCGAGCAGCTCGCCGAGCCGCCCGAGGTGGACGAGCCCGACGAATCCGACGAATCCGACGCGGGCGGCGGTCGGCGCGGCTGACGCGCACGCAAAAACTGCAATCCGGTTGCAGATCGGCACGACCGGCGCGTGCGGCGCACGCGTTCGGGCCCCGCGCGCGCGGCATGCCGATTGCGCCGGCGACGCGACGCGCGCCGGGCGGCATGGGGCCGTCCGCCGCGCACGCGGTCAAGGAGGACACGATGCAACGACGATATCCCGGGCGGCCGGTCGAACGGCGCGGCCCGCCCGATTGGCAGGAACGCAGCGAACGCGCGTACCGGGACGCGGGCGAGCGCGGTTTTCCGGACGATCCGGCGCTGCGCCCCGAAGAGGACTACGAGTCCGCGTACCGGCGCTTCGCGAGCGAAGACGTCGGCCCGGAGGAATGGGGCAGCGAATGGAGCGAGCGCTCGGCACGGCCGGCCGCCGAGCTCGGGCGGCGCGGCGCGCGCACCGAATGGCACGGCGGCCCGGGCGGCCCGGGTGAACCGCGCGGCGCGCGCGATGCGGCATACGAGGCCGAGCGCGGCCGCGGACAGCCGGACGAGCGCTCGGCCGCGCACCGCTACGGCGGCGGCCGTGACGAGCCGCCGGGCCTGCGCGGCCATTTCCGGCTCGGCTGGTACGGCGGCGGCGAGCGCGGCTACGACGATCCGCGTACGGCCGACGCGCCGGACCTGTCGCGCTTCGGCAGCGGCGCGGCGCGCGACGCGATGCGCGGCCGGCGCGGCCCGAAAGGCTATACGCGCTCGGACGAACGGATCCGCGAGGATGTCTGCGAACGGCTCGCGCATGCGCTCGACATCGATGTCAGCGACGTCAGCGTGCAGGTCAGCGACGGCCGCGTCGAGCTCGAGGGCACGGTGCCCGCGCGCTGGATGAAGCATGCGATCGAGGACATCGCGGACGATTGCATGTGCGTGCGCGACGTCGAGAACCGCGTGCGCGTGAAGCGCGAAGGCGAGCACGACAGCGGCATGGTGCTGCACCCCGCGCAGCGGACCGTCACGCCGACGCAGCCGGCCGTGCGCGAGCCGGAGCCCGGCACGTCGGCGGCGCAGGGCGCGGGCGGTGGCGACGCGGGTAGCGGCGGCAGCGCAGGCAGCGGCGCCGCAGGCAGCGGCACTGCGGCGGGCACCGGCGGCACGCCGGGCCGCGAGCGCCATCACTGACGGAGGACGGGCGCCATGAACCCGCCACAACGGAACGCAGTGCGCGCATGACGGCGGCGACCGGGGAGACGCGACGCGACGCGCGCGGCCTGCGGCTGCGGATCACGGCCGAGCTGTGGCGCGCGATCTGGCGCTATCGCGCGCGCGTGCTCGCGGCGATTGCGCTGCTCGTGCTCGCGAAGGCCGCGGCCGTGTCGGTGCCGCTGCTGCTGAAGGAGATCGTCGACGATTTCGGCCAGCTCGCGCAGCGGCCCGCATCGCTGCCGGTGCTGCTGCTGTTCGCGTACGCGGTCGTGCGGTTCGCGTCGAACGCGCTGAACGAAGTGCGCGACATGACGTTCGTGCAGGTCACGCAGAGCACGGTGGCCGCGTTCACGGTACGCACGTTCGGCCATCTGCACCGGCTCGGCGCGCGCTTCCATTCGCAGCGCGAGACGGGCGCGGTCGTGCGCGACCTCGAGAAGGGCACGGCCGGCATCGGCTATCTGCTCGGCGTCGCCGTGTTTACGATCGTGCCGACCGCGATCGAGATCGGCTCGGTGCTCGTGATCGTCGTCAGCAAGTATGGCGGCGGCTTCACCGCGATCATCTTCGTCACGTTCGCCGTCTACGCCGCGTACACGATCGTGTTCACGCGGCGGCGCATGCGCTACCAGCGCCGCGTGAACGCGCTCGAGGCCGAATCGAATTCGCGGATCGTCGACAGCCTGCTGAACGTCGACACCGTCAAGTACTTCGCGCGCGAGGACGTCGAGCGCGACCGGCTCGACCGCGTGCTGAACGCATGGTCCGACGCGGGCGTCGACAACCAGTACGCGCTGTCGACGCTGCACATCGGGCAGAGCGCCTGCATCGGCGCGGGCATCGCGGCCGTGATGCTGCTCGCCGGCGAGCGCGTCGCGAGCGGCGCGATGACGGTCGGCGACCTTGTGCTGATCAACGCGTACATCATCCAGATCAGCCTGCCGCTGAACGCGCTCGGCTTCGTGTTCCGCGAGGCGAACGACGCGATGACGAACATCGAGCGGCTGTTCGGGCTCCTCGACGCGCGCGGCAAGCCGGGCGAGGACGGCGACGTGCCGGGTGCGCAGCCGCTCGTCGTGCGCGGCGGCGCGATCGAGTTCGAGCACGTGGACTTCGGCTACGAGCCGAGCCGGCAAATCCTGTGGGACGTGTCGTTCCGGATCGAGCCCGGCCAGTCGGTCGCGGTGGTCGGCGGCAGCGGCTCGGGCAAGTCGACGCTCGCGCGGCTGCTGTTCCGGCTCTACCAGCCGGACGCCGGCACGATCCGCATCGACGGCCAGGATCTGCGCCTCGTGACCGAGCGCAGCCTGCGCGACGCGCTCGGCATCGTGCCGCAGGACACGATCCTGTTCAACGACACGATCGCGTACAACATCGCGTACGGCAAGCGCGACGCGACGCGCGCGGAAGTCGTCGCCGCCGCGCGCAGCGCGCAGCTCGACACGTTCATCGAGCGGCTGCCCGATGCCTACGACACGCGCGTCGGCGAACGCGGCGTGCGGCTGTCGGGCGGCGAGCGGCAGCGTGTCGCGATCGCGCGCGCGCTGCTGAAGGCGCCGCCGATCGTCGTGTTCGACGAGGCGACGTCCGCGCTCGACACGCGGTCGGAGCGCGCGATCCAGCAGGAGCTGATGCGCGTCGCGCAACACCGGACGAGCCTGATCATCGCGCACCGGCTGTCGACGATCGTCGATGCGGACCGCATCCTCGTGATGGAGTACGGCCGCCTCGTCGAGCAAGGCACGCACGACGAGCTGCTCGCGAGCGGCGGTGTCTATGCGCAGATGTGGGCGCTGCAGGCGAAGCAGCGCGAGCTCGAACGCACCGAGGCGAAGTTCGCACGGCAGCCGGTGCGCATCAATCCGCTCGTGTCGCAGGTGCTCGACGGGCTCGCGGACGCGGCCGAGCGGCGCGGCGTGCCGGTGTTCCGCCATTTGTCCGACGAGGACCTGATCGTGAAGGCCGATCCGGCCGCGCTGCGGCGCTTCGTGTGGGAGCTGTGCCGCAACGGGATCGACGTGAGCGGCAGCGGCGGGCGCGTCCAGGTCTATACGGAGCGGCACGATCCGGACGCACGGATCACGGTCGCATGCGCGGGCGTCGATGCGCCGGAGCTGTCGCTGCTCGCGCTCGAGCCGCTGCAGAACGCGATCGAGGAGGCGGGCGGCTACGTCGTGCGCGAACGCGACGACACCGGTGTCACGCTGCACGTCGCGCTGCCGCTGTGCGCGATCGCGCCGGCGTCGATGCAGCCGGCCGATGCCGTGCCCGCGCCGATCGCCGACAAACCGCTCGAAGGGCTGCGCATCGCGTGCGTCGACGATCACGACGAAGCGCGCGATGCGCTGACCGCGCTGCTGACGGTGGCCGGCGCGCAGGTCGACGCATTCGCGTCGGGCCAGGCGCTGCTCGATACGCTGTGGCGTGCGCGCCGGGCGGACTGGCCGGCGCTGCTCGTCTGCGACATCGACCTCGGCGACGACGAGGAAGACGGCTACACGGTGATGACGCGCGTGCGCCAGCTCGAAGCGGCGCGCGCGAACGAGGACGGCGCGTCGTCCCTCGAAGCGCTCGCGCTGTCCGGCCACGCGCGCGAACGCGACCGCGCGCGGGCCGTCGAGGCGGGTTTCCATGCGTATCTGACCAAGCCGGCGGCGCCGGCCGACCTGATCGCGACGCTGCGCGCGCTCGCATTTTCCTCCGGAGACTCTCATGCCCACTCATCTGAATCCGCCCCCCGAAGGGTTGACCGCACGTCGCGGCGGTAGCGCGTTCGCGGATCGCCAGGCCGCGATCGCGGCCGTCGAACTGCTGTTGCCGACGCTGTCGGCCGCGCTGCAGAGCGACTTCGTCGGCGACAGCGGCTGCCTGCACATCGTGATCATGGATCCGGCGCTCGGCCCGCAGGACGCGTCGTTCGAAGACGCGATCCTCTACGAGTTCTCGCTGCCCGACCCGAAGGACTGGGACGCCGACTATCGCGCGTATGCGCGCGCAAAAGCGCGCCTGTCGTGGGAAACCGGCCGCGACGGCCACGTCGTGCAGGCGCTCGAGCCGTACCGGCTGCGCGCGGGCGACACGAACCTGTGGGGCGCCGTCGCGCAGCACGGCATCGTGGTCGGCGTATCGGGCGCGCAGCCGTGGTTCGACGAGGCGTTCGCGGGCTGCATCGCGCACTGCCTGCGCGCGCTCGCGAAGCATCGCGCACAGGCGACGCCCGACGCGCTCGCGATCTGATCGCGCGCCGCGCGCGGTGCGGGCACGTTTTTACAGCCGGTTATAAAAAAGCCAGCGAACGCGCGGCGGCGCGCGACGCAACGCGGTTCGAACCGGACGGGCACAAATCTCGCTGTCTTCCCTGTCATGACGCTTGTCACGACAAGCGTTCCGACGAAGTTCTTCGGACGCCGACAGGGAGGTACTTGTGAACGGGACCCACGATCCAGCTCAACTGCCGCTCGCCGGCCGCACCGCACTCGTCACGGGCGGCGGCCGCGGGCTCGGCGAAGCGATCTGCGAGGAACTCGCGCGCAACGGTGCGCACGTCGTCGTCGCGGATCTCGACGGCGACCGCGCGGCGGCCGTCGCGCAGCGGCTCACGCGGCACGGCGTGAAGGCGGTCGGCCGTCCGCTCGACGTGCGCGACGAGGCGTCGGTGCTGCAGGCCGTGCACGATGCGCGCGAAGTCGTCGGCGATCTCGACGTGATCGTCAACAACGCGGCGATCGACGTGACCGCGCCGATCGACGACGTGAGCGTCGACGCATGGCAGCAGGTGCTGATGACGAACCTGTTCGGTCCATACCTGATGTGCCATGCGGTCGTGCCGATGATGAAGGCGCGCGGCGGCGGGCATATCGTCAACATCGCGTCGACCGCATCGAAACGCGCGTGGCCGAACGCATCGGCGTATCACGCGACGAAGTGGGGGCTGCTCGGTCTGTCGCATGCGCTTCATGCGGAGCTGCGCCCGGCCGGCGTGCGCGTCTCGGCGATCGTCGCGGGCGGGATGCGCACGCCGTTCCTGCTCGACCGCTTCCCGGACATCGACGAGGACACGCTGCAGCCGCCCGAGAACGTCGCGGCCGCGGTGCGCTTCGTGCTGACGCAGCCGCCGGGCACGGTCGTGCCGGAAGTGATGGTGCTGCCGATGAAGGAGACATCATGGCCCTGAAGCACGATCCGCGTCCGCGCGGCGCCGTGCTGCTCGACAAGGACGGCACGCTGCTCGACGACGTGCCGTACAACGTCGATCCGGCGCGCATGCGGCTCGCGCCGGGCGCCGCGCGTGCGCTGCGCTCGCTCGCGTCGACCGGCATGCCGATCGCGGTCGTCTCGAACCAGCCGGGCGTCGCGCTCGGCCGCTTCACCGAATCTCAGCTTGGCGCGGTCCGCCAGCGTCTTGCCGAACTGTTCGAAGAGAACGGCGCGGCGCTGGCGGATTTTTTTTACTGCCCGCATCACCCGCAGGGCAGCGTGCCGCGCTATGCATGCGACTGTCTGTGCCGCAAGCCGAGGCCCGGCATGCTGCGCCGCGCGGTCGCCGCGCTCGGCGTCGAGGCCGGCGCGAGCTGGATGATCGGCGACATACTCGACGACATCGAAGCCGGCCGCGCCGCGCAGTGCCGCACGATCCTCGTCGATCGCGGCTACGAGACGGAATGGCGGATCGACGCGACACGCACGCCGCATTTCGTCGTCGACCGGCTCGATCTCGCGGCCGACATCGTCGTGCGCGAAACCGCGCGCCGTCACGGCTCGCGGGTACGGCAATGAGCGCGCCCGCGTGGGACCGCGCGCGCCGCATCCTGTGCGTGCGGCTCGACAATCTCGGCGACGTGCTGATGACGACGCCGGCACTGCGCGCGCTGAAGGAAAGCGGCAACGGCCGGCATCTGACGCTGCTGACGTCGAGCACGGGCGCGGCGCTCGGCACGCATCTGCCGATGGTCGACGACGTGTGGACCTACGATGCGCCGTGGGTCAAGCACCCCGACGCGCCGGCCAACCCGGTCGCCGATCTCGACATGATCGACCGGCTGCTGTCCGCGCGCTTCGACGCGGCGGTGATCTTCACCGTCTACAGCCAGAGCCCGCTGCCGGCCGCGATGATGTGCTGGCTCGCCGGTATTCCGCTGCGGCTCGCGCATTGCCGCGAGAACCCGTATCGGCTGCTGACCGACCGCGTCGCAGAGACCGAGCCCGAACAGCAGGTGCGCCACGAAGTGGCGCGCCAGCTCGCGCTGGTGCGCACGATCGGCGCGAAGACGGCCGACTGGCGGATGGCGTTCGAGCCGGGCGACGCGGCGCGCCGGGCGGTGCAGGCGCGGCTGCGCGCCGCGCTGCAGCGCTTCGGCGGCCCGCGGCGCGGCGACGCGCACGGTTGCGGCCGCTGGCTCGTCGTGCATCCGGGCGCGAGCGCCGCATCGCGGCGCTGGCCGGCCGACCGCTTCGGCGACGCGGCCGCGCGCCTCGTGTCGCAGTTCGACGGCGTCGCGGTGACGGGCGGCAGCGGCGAACGCGCGCTCGTCGATGCGGTGTGCGAGCGGATCGGCCCGCGCGCGCTGCCGCTCGCGGGCGCGCTGCCGCTCGGCGAGCTCGGCGCGCTGATCGAGACGGCCGACCTGCTGCTGTCGAACAACAGCGGCCCCGCGCATCTCGCGGCCGCGCTCGGCACGCCGGTCGTCGATCTCTACGCGCTGACCAATCCGCAGCACACGCCGTGGCGCGTTCCGCATCGCGTGCTGAACGTCGACGTGCCGTGCCGCAACTGCTATCGCAGCGTGTGCGAACAGCCGGGACATCCGTGCCTGCGCGGCGTGCGTGTCGACGACGTCGTCGACGCCGCGCACGCGCTGCTGCGCGGCAACGCGCGCGGTGCGCGGCACGCGGGTGCCCGCGCGGCCGCCGCGTCCGACACGTCGCTCGCCGGCAGCGCAGCCGGCGCATCGAACGTGATTCCTTTCGCGCACGTCATCACCAGGAGCTGACGCATGCCCGAACCGATCTATACGCTCGGCATCAACGCCGCCTTTCACGACAGCGCCGCGTGCCTCGTGCGCGACGGCGTGGTCGTCGCCGCGGCCGAGGAAGAACGCTTCACGCACGTGAAGCATGCGAAACGGCCGGTGCCGTTTTCGACCTGGGAATTGCCGTATCACGCGATCGACTACTGTCTCGCGGAAGCGGGCATCGCGCTCGCGGACGTGCAGCACGTCGCGTATTCGTACGATCCGTGGCTCGAACTCGATCGCCACGCCGGACAGCCGTCGCTGACGCTGCCGCTCGAACCGTCCGCGCACGCGCGGCCGCCGGGCGGCGAGTCGCCGTGGCATCCGCTGTTCCTGTCGTCGATCGTCAACGCGCCGCGCCAGCTCGCGGGCGGCGCGCCGCACCATCTGCAGCGGCGCTTTCGCGGCGTCACGCACGACGGGCCGTTCCGCTGGCATTTCGTCGAGCACCATCTCGCGCACGAGGCGAGCGCGTTTCTCGCGGCGCCGTACGAGCGCTGCGCGGTGATGACGATGGACGGCCGCGGCGAGCGCGCGACGACGAGCTACGGCGTGTTCGACGGGCGCACGTACCGGCGCATCGCGCAGGTCGACCTGCCGCATTCGCTCGGGCTGCTGTACGAGCGCGTCACGCGCTACCTCGGCTTCCTGCATTCGTCCGACGAGTACAAGGTGATGGCGCTCGCGTCGTACGGCAAGCCGATCTACGCGGATCAGATGCGCCAGCTCGTGCGCTATCGCGGCGACGGCCGGTACGACGTCGAGGATGCGGATCTGGTCGCGCTGTTCGGCCCCGCGCGCGAGCGCGGCGGCCCGATCACGCCGAACCATTGCGACATCGCGCACGCGCTGCAGCTGGTGCTCGAGGAAACGACGCTGCGCGCGGTCGAATGGCTCGCGGCCGAAACGGGCGAGAAGCAGCTCGCGATGGCGGGCGGCGTCGCGCTGAACTGTGTGATGAATGCGCGCATCCGCGATCGCGGTCCGTTCGACGACGTGTGGGTGCAGCCGGCGGCCGGCGACGCCGGCACGGCGCTCGGCGCCGCGCTGTGGACCGACTTCCGCGTGCGCGGCGCGCGCGGCGACTGGCGCATGGATCACGCGTATCTCGGCCCGTCGTTCGAGGACGACGCGATCGAGGCGTTCATCCGCGAAGCGCAGCTGCCGTATCGGCGGCTGAACGACGTCGCCGCGCAGACGGCCGCGCTGCTCGCGCAGAATCGCGTGATCGGCTGGTTCCAGGGCCGCATGGAGTTCGGCCCGCGCGCGCTCGGCGCGCGTTCGATCCTCGCGTCGCCGATCGATCCCGACATGCAGCGCAAGCTGAACCGCATCAAGGATCGCGAGGATTTCCGGCCGGTCGCGCCGGTCGCGCTCGAAAGCAAGGCGCATGAGTGGTTCTCGGGCGGCCGGCGCGAGCCGCTGCATGCGCCGTTCATGCTGTTCGTCTACGACGTGCGGCCCGAGCGCGCGGAGCGGATTCCGGCCGTGCGCCATATCGACGGCACCGCGCGCGTGCAGACGGTCGGGCCGCAGCAGAACCCGCTGCTGCATGCGCTGCTGACCGAGTTCGACGCGCTGACGGGCGTGCCGGTGCTCGTCAACACGTCGTTCAACACGCGCGGCGAGCCGATCGTCTGCACGCCGCGCGACGCGATCGAATGCTTCTGGACCTCGCCGCTCGACGCGCTCGTGATCGGCTCGTTCCTGATGGAGAAGCCGCGATGAACATGCGCGACACGCAGCTGCCGCCGGTCGTGTCCGTCGTCGTGCCGACCTACCGGCGGCCCGATCTGCTCGAACGCTGTCTCGACGCGCTGTGCGTGCAGGTGTTCGATCCGACGACGTACGAGATCATCGTCGTCGACGACGATCCGGCCGGCAGCGCGCGGCCGGTGGTCGACGCCTGCCGCGCGCGCATGACCGACGTGCCGGCGATCCGCTACCTGAGCGCGCCCGACACGCAGGGGCCGGCCGGCGCACGCAACGTCGGCTGGCGCAGCGCGCGCGGCGCGCTGATCGCGTTCACCGACGACGACACGATTCCCGATCCGACCTGGCTGCGCCACGGCGCGGCCGCGCTGCTCGCGGAGCCGTCCGCGGCCGCGGCGGCAGGGCGCATCGAGGTGCCGCTGCGGCCGCGGCCGACCGACTACGAGCGCGACGCGGCCGGGCTCGCGCATGCGGAATTCGCGACCGCGAACTGCTTCGTGCGGCGTGCCGCGCTCGAACGCGTCGGCGGCTTCGACGAGCGCTTCACGCGCGCGTGGCGCGAGGATGCGGACCTGATGTTCGCGCTGCGCGAGCATGCGGGCCCGATCGTCGAGGTCGAGGACGCGCGCATCGTGCATCCGGTGCGGCCCGCGCGCTGGGGCGCGAGCATAGGCCAGCAGTCGAAGGTCTATTTCGACGCGCTGCTGTACAAGAAGCATCGCACGACGTACCGGCGCCATATCCGGCCGGTGCCGCCCTGGCACTACTACGGCGCGGTGTTCGCGGCGCTCGCGGCGATCGTCTGCTTCCTCGCGCGCTGGCACGCGGCCGGCGCGGTGTTCGCCGGCATCTGGGCCGCGATCACCGCGTGGTTCTGCTGCAAGCGGCTGCGCGGCACGGCGCTCACGCCGTCGCACGTCGCCGAGATGATCGTCACGTCGATCGCGATTCCGCCGGTCTCGCTGTACTGGCGCATCCGCGGCGCACTTCACTTCCGGGTGTTCTTCCTATGACGCTCGACACGTCCTCCCCGCCGGCGCCGCGCACGATTGCCGTGTTCCGCGCGCTGCAGCTCGGCGACATGCTCTGCGCGGTGCCGGCGCTGCGCGCGCTGCGCCGCGGCGCGCCCGATGCGCGGATCACGCTGATCGGACTGCCGTGGGCGCGCGAGTTCGCGTCGCGCTTTGCCGACTACATCGACGACTTCATCGCGTTTCCCGGCGCGCCGGGACTCGGCGAGCAGGCGGAACCGGAAGCTGCCGCGCGCGACGCGTTCGTCGCGAAGTGCCGCGCGCGCGCGTTCGATCTCGCGATCCAGTTGCACGGCAGCGGCGCGCGGACCAACGCGATCGTCGCGTCGCTCGGTGCCGCGCGCACCGCGGGCTTCATGCCGGCCGACGGCGACGCGTTCGCGCTCGACCGCTCGATCGTCTGGCGCGACGAGGAGCCGGAAGTCACGCGCTATCTGCGGCTGATGCACACGCTCGGCTATCCGGACTGGGGCGACTATCTCGAGTTCCCGCTCGGCGGGCTCGATTACGCGCTGTGGCACGTGCTCTGCGACGAATACGCGCTCGAGGCCGGCCGCTACGTGATCGTGCACCCCGGCGCGCGGATGGCGTCGCGCCGCTGGCCGGTCGAGCGTTTCGCGAACGCCGCGCGGCGGCTGGCGGACGACGGCTGGCAGATCGTGCTGACCGGCACGCGCGCCGAAATCGCGCTCGCCGGCGCGTTCGCGGAGCAGCTCGGGCGGCCGTGCGTGAATCTGTGCGGCCGCACGCCGCTCGGCGCGCTCGCCGCGCTGATCGGCCGCGCGCGCCTGCTGCTCTGCAACGACACCGGCGTGTCGCATGTCGCGGCCGCGCTCGGCACGCCGAGCGTCGTCGTCGCGTGCGGCAGCGACACCGCACGCTGGGCGCCGCTCGACGGCGAGCGCCATCGCGTGCTCGCGAACTATCCGTCATGCCGGCCCTGCATGTACGACACGTGCCCGTACGAGCACGAGTGTGCGGTGGCGATCGGCGTCGACGACGTGATCGATCAGGCGAGCGCGCTGCTCGCGGAGGAGAGACGTCATGTCACGTAAGCGTTTGCGCGTGCTGACCTGGCACGTGCACGGCAACTACCTGTACTACCTGTCGCAGGCGCCGCACGATTTCTTCATCGTGACGAAACCGCAGCATCCGCCCGGTTACGCGGGCCGCGTCGGCCATCTGCCGTGGGGCGACAACGTGCACGAGGTGCCGGTCGAATGCGTGCGCGATACCGCGTTCGACTGCGTGCTGTATCAGCATCACAGCCACTACCACCACGACCGGCTGCATCTGCTGAGCGATGCGCAGCGCGCGCTGCCGACGCTGTTCATCGAGCACGATCCGCCGCGCGAGCATCCGACCGACACGCTGCACCCCGTGCAGGACCCGAACGTGATGCTCGTGCACGTGACGCCGTTCAACGCGCTGATGTGGGACAACGGCATCACGCCGACGCGCGTGATCGAGCACGGCGTGCTCGTGCCCGACAACGTCGCGTATCACGGCACGCTGCCGAAGGGCGTGACGGTCGTGAACAACCTCGCGCGCCGCGGCCGGCGGCTCGGCGCGGACGTGTTCGAGCAGGTCCGCACCAGCGTGCCGCTCGATCTGGTCGGGATGGGCTCGAGCGAGCTCGGCGGCATCGGCGAAGTGCCGAATCCGGCGCTGCCGCACTTCCTGTCGCACTACCGGTTCTTTTTCAATCCGATCCGCTATACGAGCCTCGGGCTCGCGGTGATCGAGGCGATGATGATCGGCTTGCCGATCGTCGCGCTCGCGACGACCGAGATGGCGCAACTCGTGAAGACCGGCGTGAACGGCGCGGCCGACACGCGCCCGGCGGTGCTGATCGAAGCGATGCGGATGCTGATCCGCGATGCGGACCTCGCGCGCGCGTGGGGCGAAGCCGCGCGCCGCGACGCGCGCGAGCGCTTCGGCATCGAACGCTTCGTGCGCGACTGGGTCGCGGTGCTGACCGAAGTCGCGGCGTAAGTGCATCGGCGCGGGCCGCGCGACGGCGGCCCGCCCGCTCGCTCACTCACTGGCTCGACGCGTTCGTCGTCGGGTTCGTGCCGCATCCCGCACCGCCGCCTGCGTTGCCGGTGCCGCCCGACAGATTCGCGACGAGATTGCGCTCGTGCTCGGGCAGCAGCGCGAGGCGGTTGTACAGCGTCTTCAGGCTGATGCCGAGCGCTTTCGCGGTGCGCGGCTTGTCGCCGTTGAAATGCCGCAGCGACGCGACGATGAAGCGCTGCTGCGTATGCGCGAGCGTCGTGCCGATATGCAGCGTCATCGCGTTGTGGCGCACTTCCTCGCGCGGCGGCTGACGGCGCGGCAGCTGCAGGTCGATCTGCTCGTCGGCGAGGATGAACGCGCGCTCGACCGCGTTGCGCAGTTCGCGCACGTTGCCGGGCCACGTGTAGGCGCGCAGCGCCTTCATCGCCTGTGACGACAGCCGCTTGCGCGTGCGATGGCGCGTGTTCAGGCGCTCGACGATCTGCAACGCGATCTCGCCGACGTCGTCTTCGCGCTGGCGCAGCGCGGGCACGTGCAGCGCGACCGTCGCGATGCGGTAGAACAGGTCTTCGCGCAGACGGCCGCTGCGCACGGCTTCGACGGGATCGTGATGGGTGGCCGCGACGATGCGCACGTCGATCGGAATCGCTTCGTGGCCGCCGACGCGCATGATCGTGTTCGACTCGAGCGTGCGCAGCAGCTTGACCTGCAGCTCGAGCGGCATTTCGGCGATCTCGTCGAGAAACAGCGTGCCGCCGCGCGCGGCCTCGAACATGCCGACGTGCTGCGCGACCGCGCCGGTGAAGCTGCCTTTCTCGTGGCCGAACAGCTGCGACTCGGCGATATCGCCGGGAATCGCGCCGCAATTGACCGGCACGAACGGCCCGCGCCGACGCGGGCTCATGTCGTGCAGCAGGCGCGCGACAATGTCCTTGCCCGCGCCGCTTTCCCCCACGATCAATACGCTTGCGCGCGTGGTCGCGACCCGCGACACCTTGAGCATCAGGGTCTGGATCGAGCGCGAGCGGCCGAATAGCCGCGTGCCGTCATCGTCGGATTTCGACATGGTCTGATATCGAAGTGGGAAGTTTTGACCGAATACGTCACGGCGGAAAGGAAAAAACGACGCGGTGTGCGTCGCTGGTTCGTGCACAGAGCATATCGTCGATATCGTGTGCGAGGCATTGAATATCGCAATCCGCGCGCGCGAGACGGATAGATTTAATCGATGAAGCGAGCACGCGAGACACGCTTCTTCTATACTGCTAAGCACTGTTACTGATGGCAGGACTGCTTGTCTGCCCCGATGACGCGCACCGCGTGATGCGCCGCCGAGTGCCCCGGCGGTCGACGCGCTGCCTACTCGCCGCGGTTCCGGCCGCTCGCGTGCCGGGCCGCACCACAAGGAGCCCAGATGCCCTACGTTCTGATCGTCGAAGACGATGCCGATACGCGCACGATGCTCGCGACGCTCGCGCGCTCGCAGCAGCTCACGTGCGACACGGCCGCGACGCTGGAAGAAGCGCGTACGCTCGTCGCGACGCATACCCCCGATCTCGTGCTGTGCGATCTCGTGCTGCCGGACGGCAACGGTATGGATCTGTTCGATGCATTACCGAAACGCGCACACTGCGAGATGGTGCTGACCACCGGTCATGCGAGCCTCGAAACCGCGATCGACGCGTTGCGGCGCGGTGCGACCGACTATCTCGTGAAGCCGCTGAACATGCAGCGGCTGAACAGCATCTTCGCGCGCGTGCCGCGCACGACCGCGCTGCATGAAGAAATCGCGGAGCTGCGTTCCGAACTGCAGCGGCTCGGCCGCTTCGGCCGCATGCTCGGCAGCTCGCCGGCCATGCAGGCCGTCTACGACGCGATCGGCCGCGTCGCGCGCACCGAGGCGTCGGTGCTGCTGACGGGCGAATCGGGCACCGGCAAGGAGCTGGCCGCGCAGACGATCCACGATCTGAGCCTGCGCCGGCGCGGCCCGTTCCTCGCGATCAACTGCGGCGCGATCGCCGCGAATCTCGTCGAGGGCGAGATGTTCGGCCACGACCGCGGCAGCTTCACCGGTGCCGAGCGGCAGCACAAGGGCTTTTTCGAGCGCGCGGACGGCGGCACGCTGTTCCTCGACGAAATCACCGAGATGCCGCTCGAATCGCAGGTCAAGCTGCTGCGCGTGCTCGAGACGGGGCGCCTCACGCGGCTCGGCTCGACGCGCGAGATCGACGTCGACGTGCGCATCGTCGCGGCGACGAACCGCGACCCGGAAGCCGCGATGGCCGACGGCAAGCTGCGTCCCGACCTCTATCACCGCATCAACGTGTTCCCGATTCCGCTGCCGTCGCTGCGCGAGCGCGGCGACGACATCCCGATGCTCGCCGACGCGTTCCTGCAGCGCTACAACGAGGAAAGCGGCCGCAACCTGCGCTTCGCGCCGGCCGCCCGCGAGGCGCTGAAGACGTACGCGTGGCCCGGCAACGTGCGCGAGCTGCGCAACTTCGTGCAGCGCGCGAGCATCTTCAGCGACGTCGACGTGATCGAGACCTTGCCGCCGCCGATCATGGACGAGCTGTCGAGCATGGTCGATTCGCATGAAGATCGCGTGACGGTGCCGTTCGGCACGCCGCTCGAGGAAGTCGACCGCAAGCTGATCCTCGGCACGATCGCGCAGTGCGGCGGCGTGAAGGCGCAGGCCGCCGAAGTGCTCGACGTGAGTCTGAAGACGATCTACAACCGGCTTGCGCAGCTGGAAAACGAAACCGACAAGCCGGATTCCTGATGCCGCCGCGAGCCTGTCTACGCGCGCGCGCGCGTTGCGCCGCGCGTCGTCGGCGGCGATCAGGCGACGCATCCGTTCGACGTGCGGCGCGATCGCGCGCCGCTCGCGCAGGATCCACGGCAAGCCCGCGAACGCGCGCACGAGCCCGCGCTCGCGCCGCAGCCGCGGCAGCATCCGCACCGTATGCACGAGCGCCGCGCCGGCCGGCCAGCGCAGCCACGCGGTCCACGCGTCGTTGCGCGCGGCGACGCTCGCGCGCGTGCGCGTGTCGCGCACCGTCGACGGATAGTGGTGGACGGTCAGCGTCGGCACGTACACGAGCCAGTCGCCGGCCGCGCAGAGGTCCAGCGCAAGCAGCGCTTCCTCGCCGCCGAGAAAGTAGCGCGGATGATAGCCGCCCGCGCGCACGAACGCATCGCGCCGGAACATCGTCGCGCCGGCCAGCAGCCCGAGGATCGGGCGGCCGGGCAGCGGCACCGGCGCCTCGAGCGGGCTCGCGGCCATCACGCCGCAGGTCGGATCCTCGCGCTCCTCGGGGCCGACCAGCACGCGCGCCGTGAGCGCGGCCACGTGCGGATACGCGTCGAGCAGATCGGCCGCGTCGCGCAGCGAACCGGCGGCCCACCACGTATCGTCGTCGCAGAACGCGACGTAAGGCGTGCGCGCGACCGCGACGCCGAGATTGCGGCCGGCCGCGCCCGGATTGCCGGGCGCCGCGACGAGTGCGACGTGCGGAAAGCGCGCGCGCACGAGGGCGGCCGTCGCCGCGTCGGCCGCGTTGTCGACCACGACGATCGCGGGCCGGTCCGGCAGCGCGGTCAGTCGCGCGAGCGTGCGCGCGAGTTCGTCGGGGCGCCGGTACGTGAGCACGACCGCGGTCACGCGCGGCTCGTGCGGCGGCAGCGCGACCTGCGCGGGCGTTACGCGTACGTGACGTCGCATTCGAGCTGCCAGTACGTTTCCGGTTTGCGGAGGTCCGCGAGCATATGCGGCTCGAACAGCGCGATCTGACTCGCGTACGCTTCGACCGCGCGCGCCTTTGCGTCGCGGCCGTCCGTGCGCTCGCCGTCCGTGCGCTCGCCGGCCGGCGCGCCGACCGGCCGCGCGATCCAGCCGTGCTCGCGCCAGCCCACCACGCGCTTGGCCATCAGCCCCTCGATGCGCCGATACGGCACGTCTTCGTAGAAACGCCACACGCGCGACGTATCATCGTCGCGCAGCAGCGTCAGCATCGCCTGCTGCACCTGCAGATGATCGCGATGGAACAGGCCGGCCGGCGCGAGCACGCCGTAGCCGGGGTGCTCCGCGATCACGGCGGCCACGCGCGCGGCAATCGCCGATGCCGCGGCCGGCGTGCCGTACTGATCGTCGAGGAAATCGAGCCACACCGGCCGTGCATCGAGGATCGACAGCGCGCGACGGTCTTCGTCGCGGCGCGCGCGCATCGCGTCGTCCGCGCTGCGAAAGCCCGCGCGCCGATCCCAGGGCGGCGCAACGGTTCCGGCCGGCGGAATGCCGGCGAATACCGTGACGACGACCGACCCGGGTGCCTGCGCGAGCAGTTGCCCGCAACTGAACACCGCGTCGTCGAGATGCGGCGAAACAACGAGCCAGCGAGTGGGAGCAGTCATGGCAGAGGGGACTCCATCGTATGCGGCAGCATCCGCGGTACGCATCGGCGAGCACGCGGCATGCCCGCGCATGCGCCGCGCCGCAGCGCACGCAGCGCACGCCGGGAGCGCGGCCGATGAGTGAAAAGATGCGCCCGCATGCCGGAAATTGCGCGACGGCCGTGATGTGCGTCGCGATCGCGACGGTGCTGCAGGCGCTCGCGATCCGCTTCGGCGGCGCCAACATGCCGCTCGCGCTGTACTACCCGTTGCTCGCGGTGGTCGCGTGGGCGACGACGTTCCTGTTCGGCCTGGTCGCGACGCTCGCGAGCAGCGTGCTCGTGTGGACGCTGTTCCTGTCCGATCCGGGCGCGTACACGATGGCGCTGCCCGAACGGCTCGCGCGACTCGGTGAATTCGCGCTGATCGGCGTGCTGGCGTGTGCAGTCGTCGCGGCGGTGCGCCATGCGCGCGTGACGAACGAGCGCGCGCGGCGCCGCGAAGCCGCGGGCCGCGCGCAGCTCGAGGCCGTGCTGCACGCGCTACCGGACGGCGTGATCGCGACCGATACGCACGGACGGCTGACCTATCTGAACGCCGCGGCGGCCGCGCTGCTCGGCTGCCGGCCCGACGACGCGCTCGGCCGCGCGCTGCGCGACGTGCTGCAGCTGACCGATCGCGACGGGCGGCGTGTGCAGACCTCGGCGCTCGACCATGCGCTCGGCGGCGCGCGCACGACCTGCGAGCGCCACTGGCTGCGCGCGGCTCGCGGCGAGCCGGTGCCCGTCGCGGAGATCGCTGCGCCGATCGCCGATGCGGACGGCAACGTCGACGGCGCCGTGCTGCTGCTGCGCGACGCGAGTGCCGAGCGTGCGCGCGCGGACGCCGCGCAGGTCCGGCGCGCGGTCGTCGACGCGTCGCCCGACGCGATCGTCGGCATCGACCGCGACGCGCGCATCGTCAGCTGGAATCCGGCCGCGCAGCGCATTTTCGGCTACGACGAAGACGCGGTATACGGCCGCCGCTTCGACACGCTGATCGCGAGGCGCTGGCTCAAGCGTCATCCGCTCGTGCAGACCTTCGACCATCTGCGCGAAATCGTCGGGCCGGTCGATCTGCTGTGCGTGCGCCGCGACGGCGGACGGTTTCGCGCGACCGTTGCCGCGCGGCCCGTGAGCGGCGAGGCGCGCGACGGCGTCGCGCTGTCGATGACGCTGCGCGAGACCGGCGTTCAGCGACGCCAGGACCGCCGCACGCAGCGTTCGCTGCGCAGCGCGCGCGACGCGGGCGAGCAGGCCGCGACGTCGAATCGTCTGAAGGATGAGCTGCTCGCGACCGTGTCGCACGAGTTGCGCACGCCGCTGAACGTGATCTACGGCTGGGTCGAGGTGCTGCGCAATTCGCGCGACGACGCGCTGCGCGTGCAGGCGATCGACGCGATCGACCGCAGCGCGCGCTCGCTCACGCGCATGGTCGGCGACATCCTCGATGCGTCGTCGCTGTCCACGGGCAAGCTGCGGCTCGACACGATGCCGGTCGACATCGTGCGGCTGTTCGCCGACGTCGTCGCGGCGTTCCAGACGGCCGCGTCGAGCGCCGGCATCGCGCTCGAATTCGAGTCGCACGTCGCGACCTGCATCGTGTCGGGCGACGCCGAACGGCTGCGGCAGATGCTGTCGAACCTCGTGTCGAACGCGCTGAAGTTCACCCCGGCCGGCGGCGACGTCACGGTGAGCGTCGCGCACGACGACACGCATGCCGTGCTGACCGTGACCGACACCGGGCAGGGCATCGCGCCCGAATTCCTGCCGCACGTGTTCGACATGTTCCGGCGCGCGGACGATTCGCCCGCGTCGTCGCGGCGCGGCCTCGGGCTCGGACTGTCGATCGTGCGGCATATCGTGCAGCTGCACGGCGGCACGGTCGTCGTCGACAGCGCGGGCCGCAATCGCGGCACGACCTTCACGGTGAAGCTGCCGGCCGGCTGGCAGCCGATCGGCGCGATGGCGTGGGGCATCGCGCAGACGGTCGTCGAGCGCGAACGGCTCGGCCTCGACACGCAGCGGATCCTGATCGTCGACGACGACGCGACCACGCGCGCGAGCCTGACCGCCGCGCTGCGCACGCTCGGCGCCGAAGTCGCGGTCGCGTCGTCGGGCCATCAGGCCGTGACGATCGCCGCGCAGATGCGGCCGACCGTCGTGCTGTCGGATCTCGCGATGTCGGACGGCGACGGCTTCTGGCTGCTCGACGCGATCCGCCGGCGCGCGGCCGAAGGCGACGACGCGTGCAATCCGCGCGTCGTCGCGGTGACCGCGCACGCGGGGCTCGCCGACGAGCGGCGCGCGCGCGCGGCCGGCTTCGACGGCTATCTCTGCAAGCCGGTCGACGTCGGCGATCTCGCGCGCGAGATCGCACGCGTGACGAGCCGCGACGACTGAGCCGACGCGGCGCGCGGCGCGGTTACGAGGTCGGCGCCGCGCGGTTGCGTGTGCCGATCTGCGCGAGCATGTGCGACGCGATCTGCGTGCTGCGCACGAGGTCGCCCGGCGCATGGTGCGCGGCTTGCCGATGGATGAAATAGCGCGCGGTATGCGCGAGCCCGCTCGCGAACGGCGTCGTCGCGCGCCAGCCGAGCCGCTTGCGCGCCGCGTCGAGATTCGGCCGGCGCTGGCGCGGATCGTCGGCCGGCAGCGGACGAAACTCGATCGGCACCGTCGCGCCGACCACACGCACGACTTCGCGCGCGACGTCGATCATCGCGATCTCGTCGTCGCTGCCGAGATTGACGGGCTCGCACGCGTCGCCCGGCTCGTCCATCAGCCGCACGAGCGCGTCGATCATGTCGTCGACGTAGCAGAACGAGCGCGTCTGCGTGCCGTCGCCGTAGACGGTCAGCGGTTCGCCCGCGAGCGCCTGCGTGATGAAGTTCGACACGACGCGGCCGTCGGCCGGATGCATGCGCGGCCCGTAGGTGTTGAAGATCCGCGCGATCCGCACGTCGACGCCGTACTGCCGGTGATAGTCCATGAACAGCGTTTCCGCGCAACGCTTGCCTTCGTCGTAGCACGCGCGGATGCCGATCGGATTCACGCGGCCGCAATAGCGCTCGTCCTGCGGATGCACGTCGGGGTCGCCGTACACCTCGCTCGTCGACGCCTGCAGGATGCGCGCCTTCACGCGCTTGGCGAGACCGAGCAGGTTGATCGCGCCGTGCACGCTCGTCTTGGTCGTCTGCACCGGATCGCGCTGGTAGTGCACGGGCGACGCGGGGCACGCGAGGTTGTAGATTTCGTCGACCTCGACGTAGAGCGGAAACGTCACGTCGTGACGCATCAGCTCGAAATTCGGCGCGTCGAGCAGGTGGGCGATGTTGTCCTTCGCACCGGTGTAGAAATTGTCGACGCACAGCACGTCGTGGCCGGCCGTCACGAGACGCTCGCAGAGATGCGAACCGAGAAAGCCGGCGCCGCCCGTCACGAGCACGCGTTTTCGATCGTAGCCCTTCATCACGCATTCTCCTTGCGGGTGGCCAGTACGGCCGGTGTCGTCGCGACCGGCGTGCGGCGCGACGTGGCGGCCGTCGTGCCGGCACGCTCGCG
This sequence comes from Burkholderia sp. BC1, assembly GCF_052683555.1. Classification (NCBI taxonomy): domain Bacteria; kingdom Pseudomonadati; phylum Pseudomonadota; class Betaproteobacteria; order Burkholderiales; family Burkholderiaceae; genus Burkholderia; species Burkholderia sp. BC1. The sequence continues at coordinate 79,884 of NZ_JBQYLP010000021.1, read as the reverse complement.
TGCGACGTCGCGATAGACGTCGACGAGCCGGTCGACGACGCCGCGCCACGTATAGAAGCGGTGCGCGCGTTCGTAGCCGGCGCGGCCGAGCGCCGCGCAGTGATCCGGTTGCGCACGCAACTGAACGAGCCGCTCGGCGAGCGCGGCCGGATCGCGCGGCGGCACGAGATAACCGGTCTTGCCGTCCTCGACCGTCGTGCGGATCCCGCCGACGTCGCTGCCGATCACGGGCGTCGCGCAGGCCATCGCCTCGACGGGCGTGATGCCGAACGGCTCGTACCACGGCGTCGTCACGAACACGTCGGCTGCGCTGTAGTAGAGGTGCAGCGCGTCGCGATCGCGCCGGCCGACGAACGTCACGCGATCGGCGATGCCGACGTCGTGCGCGAGCGCGGCGAGCCGCGCGAGCTCCGGATCGTTCGCCGGGTCGGGCGTCGCCTGGCTGCCGCCGACCACGTACAGCCGCGTCGGCCGCTGCGGGTCGCGCGGCATACGCGCGAGCGCGTCGATCACGTTGTCGATCCCCTTGCGCGGCACGAGGCGGCCGAGCTGCAGTACGACGAACGCATCGTCCGGCCAGCCGAGCTGCGCGCGCGCGGCCGCGCGCGGCGCCGGCCGGAATTCGCGCGCGTCGAACCCGCACGGCACGATCTCGATGCGCGAGGCATCGGCGCGATAGTGCGTGGTCAGATCGAGCGCGTCCTGCGGGCATTCGGCGATCAACCGGTCCGAGCGGCGCGCGAGCGTGTCCTCGATCGCGAAGCGCGCATCGGGGAAGCCGTCGGCCGCACCCTGATGCAGACGCCGCACGCGGCCGAGCGCATGGAACGTCGTGACGAGCGGAATCCCGAGGCGCTTTTTCACACGCAGCGCCGCTTCGCCGGACATGAAGAAGTTCGCGTGCATGACGTCGACCGGATCGGGCTCGCGGCGCATGCGCGCGATCATGTAGTCCGCGAACGCGCCCATGTACGGCAGCAGCTTTTCCTTCGGCACGTCGACCGGCGGGCCGGCCGGCACGTGGATCACGCGCATCCGCGTGCCGATCCGCACGACTTCCGGCAGGTGCGCGTTGTCGCAACGCGTATATACGTCGACGTCGAGCCCGCGCTCGGCGAGCTGCTTCGCGACGTTCGCGACATAGATGTTCTGCCCGCCTGCATCGACGCCGCCGATGACCCCCAGCGGCGACGCATGTTCACTGATCAACGCGATTCTTTGCATGGTGTCGCTCCCGATATCGGGGCCGCGCCGGTGCGTCCCTCGAAGCTTCTCCGGCAATCGTCATGCCCGCTGCTACGCGCGTGTGCGCGTACGGGAGAGCGCCGCAAAAATTACAACGCGTTGGATGAAAGGGCGTCTGATCATCGGCGGGCACACGCCGAATGCGGTTCGACCGGACATGACGCGCGCGTGGGCGGTCCGGCACGCGGCTTGCGCCGGCGTGGCGTACCTGCCGGCTCGCCCGGCGTGACAAAAAGGAGGTCACGATGAAGCTCAACTCGCTGCAAGCCCGTTCTCCGCGACTTCGCGATCGTCGCACGCGCCGCATCGGTCTCGCGATCGCGGTCGCCGCCGCCACCTGCGCGCTCGCCGCGCCGAACGTGTACGCCGCCGGCGACGACAGCGCGTCGTCGTCCTCGTCTTCGTCGTCGTCGCATTCGTCGACCGGCACGAAAATCCGCGACGCGACGATCACGACGAAGGCGAAGGCCGAACTGGTCGGCACGAGCGGCCTGACGAGCGGCGACATTCACGTGAAGACGCGGCATGGCGTCGTGATGCTGACCGGCAGCGTGCCGGACGAACAGCAGCGCACGATGGCCGTCGACGCGGTGAAAAAGGTCGATGGCGTGCAGAGCGTGCGCGACCAGCTGACGATCCGGCCGAAATAACGGCGCCGCCAAAGGAGTCCAGTGATGAACTGCATGCTCAAACCGGTCGGCGAGCAGACGATCGTGATCACCGGCGCGACGAGCGGCATCGGCCTCGTGACGGCGCGCAAGGCGGCACGGCGCGGCGCGAAGCTCGTGCTATTCGCGCGCAACGCGGACGCGCTCAACACGCTCTGCGAGGAAATCCGCCAGCACGGCGGCCTCGCGGTGCCGGTCGCCGGCGACGTCGCGAACATCGAGGATCTGCAGCGCGCGGCCGCGCAGGCGGTCGAGACCTACGGCGGCTTCGATACCTGGGTCAACAACGCGGGCGTGTCGATCTTCGGCACCGCGGCGACGGTGCCGCTCGAGGATCAGCGGCGCCTGTTCGATACGAACTATTGGGGCGTCGTGCACGGCTCGCTCGTCGCGGCCGACCATTTCCGCCGCCAGAACGACTTGCGCGGCGGCGCGATCATCAACATGGGCAGCGAGGCGTCCGACGCGCCGCTGCCGCTGCAAAGCGCCTACGTCGCGTCGAAGCACGCGGTGAAGGGCTTCACCGATTCGCTGCGGCTCGAACTCGAGTCGGACCGGCTGCCGGTGTCCGTCACGCTGATCAAGCCGGCCGCGATGGACACGATGTTCGTGATGCACGCGAAGAACTACATGAACGTCGAGCCGAAGCTGCCGCCGCCGATCTACGACCCCGAACTCGTCGCCGACGCGATCCTGTTCGCGGCCGCGCATCCGCGCCGCACGCTGTTCGTCGGCGGCGCCGCGAAGCTGACGTCGGCGAGCGCGTATCACGCGCCGCGGCTGTTCGACCGGCTCGCGGCGACGCTGTTCTCGCGCGGCCAGCGCACGGTGCGGCCGGCGCGGCCGCGCGACGACAACGCGCTCTACGAGTCGCGTCATGCGCTGCACGAGCGCGAAGGGATGGAAGGGCCGGTGCTGCGCTCGTGCGCGTACAACACGGTCGTGCAGCGTCCGAAGGTCGCGAGCGCCGTCGCGCTGACCGCGGCCGCGCTGCTGTTCGCGGCCGTCGCGCGGTCGCGCCGCGCCGCGGCGTGATTTCGTTTCACTTTTCGAAGGAGGCATCGCAATGACATCCCGACAACATACGGGCCACGAGCACAGCCACTCGCGCGCGCACGAAGGCGAGCGCACGCAGCAGGATCACGACAAGGGCGGGCACCAGGGCGGGCACGGCAAGCCGCCGAGCCCGATCGACGTGCAGAAGGCGCTGAAGGGCCTCGACTATCCGGCGAGCAAGTCGGACGTCGTCGAGTGCGCGGAGCGCTCGCATGCGAATCCGGACGTACTGGAGATGCTCAAGCAAATTCCCGATCGCGAGTACGAAACGCCGGCGTCGGTCTCGAAGGAACTGGGCCGGCTGATGTAAGCGCCGCGCCGCCGCGCGCCCGCCGCGCGCGCGGCGCACCGTCACGAGGAGCAGAGCAATGGCGATGATCGTCGCAGGTCGGTTCACGACCTTCGAGGAAGCGGAAGGCGGCGCGCGCCGCCTTTACGAGCGCGCATTCGGCCCGGACGACGTGTCGATCTTCTTCCTGAATCCGGGCGGCCAGCATGCGCGCTTTCCGGTCGGCGGCGACGTGTACGCCGACACGGCCGCGAAGCCGGGCGGCCGCGGCGCCGTCGTCGGCGTGATGCGCGGGCTCGCGATCGGGCTCGTCGTCGGGCTGATCGTCTATGCGATCGGCTTGCGCTACTGGTTCGTGCCGGTCGCCGGCGCGCTCGCGGGCGCCTATCTCGGCGCGTTCGGCGGCGCGCTCGGCCGGATGCGCGGGCAGCAGGCCGAAGGGCGCGGCACGCTCGCGAAGACCGAATCGGGCGTGATCCTCGCCGCGCGCGTGACGCCGGGCAGCGCGACGACGGCCGAGGACGTGCTGCGCGCGACCGGCGCGACCTCGATCGAGCGCGTCGAAGGCGACTGGCAGAACGGCGAATGGCGCGATTTCGATCCGGTGCGCCGTCCCGACGAGGCCGGCGCCGCGGGACCGCGTTGAGCCGCGTATTTTCTGCACGCGTTTTGCAATGCCGCGCGCGCGAGGCCGCGCCGTCGGCGCCGCGCGGGCGCGCGGCGCACGGCACGGCGCTTGCGTCGCGCTGCGCACACCGACGTTGAAGGAGGAACCCCATGACCACGGCACAGACGCCGCCGCCGCAGAAGCAGACGCAGCAACCGGGCACCGAGCGCGAGATGAATCCGAAGCCGCGCGACGAAGCCGCCGATTACGTCGGCAGCGGCAAGCTCGCGGGCAAGGTCGCGCTCGTCACCGGCGGCGACAGCGGGATCGGCCGCGCGGTGGCAATCGGTTTCGCGAAGGAAGGGGCGGACGTCGCGATCGTCTACCTGAAGGAGTCCGACGATGCGGCGCATACGAAGCGGCTGATCGAGCAGGCCGGGCGGCGCTGCGAGGCGATCGCCTGCGACGTCGGCGACCGGCAGCAGGCGTTCGACGCGGTCGCGCGCACGGTCGAGCGGCTCGGCCGGCTCGACGTGCTCGTCAACAACGCGGGCGAACAGCATCCGCAGCCGAGCGTCGAGGAGGTCAGCGAAGAACAGCTCGAACGCACGTTCCGCACCAACGTGTACGGCATGTTCTTCTGCACGCAGGCCGCGCTCAAGCACATGCAGCCCGGCGCGCGGATCATCAACACGGCATCGGTGACGGCCTATCACGGCAGCCCGAAGCTGCCCGACTATTCGGCGACGAAGGGCGCGATCGTCGCGTTTACGCGCTCGTTGTCGATCGAGCTCGCCGAGCGCGACATCCGCGTGAACGCGGTCGCGCCGGGACCGATCTGGACGCCGCTGATTCCGTCGACATTCACGGCCGAGCAGGTCGCGAAATTCGGCTCGAACGTGCCGCTGAAGCGGCCGGGGCAGCCGGACGAACTGATCGGCTGTTACGTGCTGCTCGCATCGGAAGGCGCGAGCTACATGACGGGGCAGACGCTGCACCCGAACGGCGGCTCGATCGTCGGCGGCTGACGCCGCCTCACGCAAGGAGGAACCGAATGAGAACCCACAACTGGACGATCGCGGCACTCGCCGCCGCGGGCGTGCTCGGTCTGTCGACGGCCGCGCACGCACAGATGCCGAGCGAGCCGCCGGCATCGAATTCGCACGTGCCGGGCGGCGTCGTGAACCCGTCGTCGGGCGCGGCCGCTGCCGACAGCGGCATCGCGAAGTCGCCGCAGGGCGCCGACGCCGAGTTCGTCGACAAGGCGGCGCTCGGCGGCAAGACCGAGGTGCAGGCAAGCCAGCTCGCGCTGAAGCAGGCGAAGTCGGCCGACGTGCGCGCGTTCGCGAAACGGATGGTCGCCGACCACAGCAAGGCGAACGCGCAGCTGACGAAGCTCGCCGCGCGCAAGGGCATCAAGCCGCAGGCCGAGCAGATCGCCGACCCCGACGTCGAGGCGCTGCGCGGCAAGCAGGGCCACGACTTCGACGTCGCGTACGTCGCGGCCGCGGGCCCCGATGCACACCGCAAGACGATCGCGCTGTTCGAGGGCGAGGCGCGCGACGGCAAGGATGCCGATCTGCGCGCGTTCGCGAAATCGACGCTGCCGACGCTCAAGCATCACCTGAGCATGGCGGAGGCGCTGCAGCGCAAGGTGGGCGCGCAGTAACGCGCGTCCGGTTCAACCGCAGGGCCGCGCGTGCGGCCCGATTTTTCGGAGGCAGTCATGGCCCAACGGCAAGCGAAACACGAAGGTATTCTGGAACTGCTGTGTCAGGCTTACGAGACCGAGCTTGGCGGCGAGAAGGTGTATCAGGCGGCGCTGCAGTGCGCGGTGGACGAGGATCTGCACAAGGAATGGGAGAAGTACCATCGCGAGACGCAGCATCACCAGGAAGTGCTGCGCAAGGTGTTCGACGCGCTCGGTCTCGACCCGGATACGAAGACGCCGGGCCGCGCGGCCGTCGCCGCCACCGGCAAGTCGCTCGTGCAGGTGATCGAGCACGCGAAGAAGCAGGCCGAGCCGGCCGTCGCGCAGGTCGTCGCGGCCGAATGCGTGGTGCTCGCCGAGACGAAGGATCACCTGAACTGGGAACTGATCGGCTATGCGGCCGACCAGCTTTCGGGCGATGCCGCGAAGGTGCTGAAGGAAGCGCACGACGAGGTCGAGCCAGACGAGGATCATCACCTGTACCACACGCGCGGCTGGGCGCGCGAGATGTGGATCCAGTCGATGGGCTTCAAGGCCGTGCTGCCGCCGCCGGAAGAGGTCAAGAAGGTCGAGTCGGCTGCCGAAGCGGCGCGCGCCGAGCGCTCGCGCGGCAAGATGATGTAACGCGTCGCCGGCCACGGGGAGAACGCCGATGATGGCCTTGTGCTGGCACGGCAAACGCACCGTGCGCTACGAGCGGGTGCCCGATCCGGCGATCGAGCACCCGCGCGACGCGATCGTCAAGGTGCGGCGCTGCGCGATCGGCGGCGCCGATCTGCATCTGTACGACGCGGCGCTGCCGGGGCTGAAGGACGGCGCGATTCTCGGCCGCGAATTCGTCGGCGAAGTCGTCGAGGTCGGACGCGAGAACCGCCATCTGCAGGTCGGCGATCGCGTCGTCGTGCCGTTCGTCGTCGCCTGCGGCGAATGCGAGCAGTGCCGGCACGGCAATTACTCGGTCTGCGAAGCGTCGAACCCGAACCGCGCGTTCGTCGAGCGCGTGTACGGGCAGGGCACGGGCGGCCTGCTCGGCGGCGGTCATCTCGCCGGCGGCTATGCGGGCGGCCACGCCGAATACGTGCGCGTGCCGTTCGCCGACGTCGCGCCGATCCGGCTGCCCGACGAGCTCGACGACGAGCGCGCGCTGCCGCTCGGCGACACGCTGCCGGCCGGCTGGCAGGCGGCCGCGCAGTGCGCGATCCAGCCGAACGACGTCGTCGCGGTGTGGGGCGCCGGCGCGGTCGGCCTGTTCGCCGCGCTGGCCGCGCGCCTGCTCGGCGCGCGCGAGGTGATCGCGATCGACTGCGTGCCGGCCCGGCTCGAATGCGCGCGCACGCTCGGTGCGACGCCGCTCGATTTCACCAAGCTCAGCGTGGCCGACACGCTGGCCAAACACACGCGCGGCAAGGGGCCCGACAAGTGCATCGACGCGGTCGGCCTCCACGCGCACGCGATCGATGCGGTCGATGCGCCGCTCGACCGCTTCAAGGAAACGCCGGCGCCCGGCGTCGACCCGCCGCACGTGCTGCGCGAAGCGATCTATGCGTGCCGGCCGGGCGGGATCGTATCGATCGCGGGGCTGTACGGCGGGCTCGTCGACAACGTGCCGGTCGGTGCGATCGTCAACAAGGGACTGACGCTGCGCGCGGCGCAGACGCACGTGCCGCGCTGGAGCGACGAACTGCTCGAGCGCATCGCCGACGGCCAGCTCGATCCGTCGTTCGTCGTCACGCACCGTGCACGGCTCGCGGACGGGCCCGCGCTCTACGAGCTGAGCCGCACGCGCCGCGCCGGCGCGCGTACACGGCGTTCGCGCCGCTGCGCACGACGTGCCCCATTACGTCACCATATCGACGATCATCGTGACGACGGCGGCCGCCATCAGCGCGACCGCGAGCCAGCCGAAGCATTTCGACGCGACGCCGGTGCCCGGCCGCCCGTCGACGCCGCGCCGCGCGGACAGCAGCATCACCATCACGAGCATCGGCACCGCGGCGACGCCGTTGAGCACCGCGCTCCAGTACAGCGCGCGGATCGGATCGATCGGGCTGAAGCAGATCGCGATGCCGACGACGACGCAAAGCGCGAGCACCGTATAGAACGCGGGCGCGCGCCGCACGGGCTCGTTGAGTCCTTCGCGGAAGCGCCAGGCTTCTGCGCAGCCGTATGCGGCGCTGCCCGCGAACGCGGGAATCGCGAGCAGCCCGCAGCCGACGATGCCGAACGCGAACACGAGAAACGCGGCTTCGCCGGCGATCGGCCGCAACGCTTCGGCGGCCTGCGCGGTGCTCGCGATGTCGTGCTGGCCGCGCGCATAGAACACGGCCGCGCCGACGACCATGATGCAGAACGACACCGCGTTCGTCACGACCATCCCGGCCCACGTATCGACGCGGATCCGCTGCGCCTGCCGGTCGCAGAGCGCGGTGTCGCGCACGCTTGCGCCGTTGCGCTGCGCCGCCTGCGCTTCCTCGACTTCCAGCGCGGCCTGCCAGACGAACAGATACGGGCTCAGCGTCGTGCCGAGCACCGCGACGGCGGTCGTCGCGTACGCGTGCGAGAAGGCGATCTGCGGCAGCACGAGCGCATGCAGCGCGTGCGGCCAGTCGACGTGCACGAAGGCGAGCTCGACCACGTAGGCGAGCAGCGCGAACGTGAGCCACTTCAGCCAGCGCGCGTAACGCTCGTACGACATCGTCACCTGCAGCGCGAGCGAGACGATGCCGTAGACGGGCGCGAACCAGTAGCTGCGTCCGCCGACGACGAGCGCGGTCGCGTCGCCCATCGCGGCGAGGTCGGCGCCGACGTTCACGACGTTGACGATCACGACGAGCGCGATCAGCGCCTTCGCCATGCGTGCCGAATAGTGCTGGCGGATGCCCGCGATCAGCCCTTCGCGATTGCTGCGGCCGATGCACGCGGAGGCGATCTGCACGGCGACCATCATCGGCAGCGTGACGACGATCATCCACAGCATGTTGAAGCCGACCTGGCTGCCGGCCTGCGCGTAGACCGCGACGTTGCTCGGGTCCGCGTCGGACGCGCCGGCCAGCAGCCCCGGTCCGAGCCGCCGGTACCACGGCTGCGGGGCGGGCTTGGCGGGGTCGTCGGCGGGCGGCGCGTCGCGTCGCGCGCTGCTCATTCGGCGTCTCCGCCGCCCGCGTGCGGGTTGCCGTCGTCGCGCGCGAGCTTCGACGCGGTGCGCAGCGCATCGACGAGCGTCTGGTACGCCTGCTCGCGCGAATCGGCGCCGCGCGTGCGCAGCACGTACGACGGGTGGTAGGTCGCGACGACGAGATAGCCCTGCGCGGTGCGCGTCGGTGTCGGCGTGCGCTGCAGCGTCGCGTCGTTGTCCTGCAGCACGGCGCGCAGCGCGGTGCCGCCGAGCGCGACGATCACGCGCGGATGCACGCTCTCGAGTTCGCGGTCGAGCCAGTAGCGGCACGCGGTGATCTCGCGCTGCGCGGGCGTCTTGTGCAGCCGCCGCTTGCCGCGCGGTTCCCACTTGAAGTGCTTGACGGCGTTGGTCAGATAGACGGAGCGGCGATCGATGCCGGCCGCGTCGAGCGCGCGGTCGAGCACGTGGCCGGCTGCGCCGACGAACGGCACGCCCGTGCGGTCTTCCTGGTCGCCCGGCTGCTCGCCGACCAGCACGATCGACGCGTGCCGCGGGCCGGTGCCGGGCACCGGCTGCGTCGCGTGTTCCCACAGCCCGCAGCGCCGGCATGCGTCGAGCGTCGCGGGCTTCTGATCGTCCGGCGTGTCGTCGGCGCCGGATGCGGACGAGGCGCGCGTCATCGCGCATGCGCTCCGCATGCCGGCGCACGGCGCGCGTGCGCGCACCGCGTGCCGGCCGACGACAAGGACTCGATCGCTCGCATCGACGGCTCCCGTTTTCGATGAATACGAAAGCACACAGCAACCCGCATGCCACCGCCGTTCAATATGGGCGCGCGCCTTGCGTGGCGGGCGGCATTCGATCACAGGAGAAGAGCCATGCCTATTGCCCCCGGCGACGATCCGGCCGCCGACGACGTGCTGCTGTGGCGCGCCCCCGACAGCGTGCCGCGCCGCCCGCGCCGCGTGCTGGTGGTCGACGACTACCGCGACGCGGCCGACGCGCTGCAACTGCTGCTCGATGCCCGCGGCTTCGAGTGCCGCGTCGTCGACGATCCGTTCGCGGTGTGCGACGTCGCGCGCGACTGGCAGCCGTTCGCGATCGTGCTCGACATCGCGATGCCGGGGCTCGACGGGCTGCAGCTCGCGCGGCGGCTGCGCGGCGACCCGCGCACGGCCGACATGCTGCTCGTCGCCTGCAGCGCGTTCGCGTCGCCGGTCGATCGCGAGCGCGCGCGCGAGGCGGGCTTCGACGCGCATTGCGCGAAGCCGCTGACGCCGCATCCGTTGCTGCGTTACCTGGAAGCCGCATGCGGCGCGCGCGCCGCGCAGCGCGCGGACGGCGCCGAGCGCGCGGACGGGTTCGACGGCGCGGACGGATCCGTTACACGCGGCTTGTAAAAACGCGTGACGGCGCGCGGCGCATATAAAGGCCCGCGCATAAAAAAACCCCGCCGAAGGCGGGGCGCGGACCGCGTCGCCGTTGCCGGCGACACGTCGCGATTACAGCCGGCCGTCGCGCGCGCGCGGATCGTTCAGGTCTTCGGTCGGATCGGTGAGGCCCAATTCGTCGCCCGCGCTCCAGTACGGCGTGCTGCCGTAGTACTCGTGCAGCGGCCCCGCCCATTGCGGGTCGGCCATCGCGGGCCAGTGGTCCTTGTCGAAGCCCGGCGCGTTGCGGATCCGCTCGGACGATACCGACAACAGGAAGCACTTGCGTTCCGTGTCGAGCGTCAGCGCGCTCCACGGAATCGCGAGCAGCTTGTCGCCGATGCCGAGCAGGCCGCCGCTCGACAGCACCGCATACGCGACGCGGCCCGAGCGCACGTCCAGCATGATGTCCTTGATCTTGCCGACGATGCGGGTCTGTCCTTGATCGGGAGTCTGCATGATTGTCCTCCTGCTGCGTGGGCGCGGCCGGCCGGATCGGGCGCGGGCCGCGCGTTCGGGGTAATGACGCGAACGGACACCGTGTCCGTCACGCCTGCTTCGGCTGCGACACGCCTTCCAGCGTGTTCGCGAGCGCGTCGCGCGACGGGCCGGCCGTGCGCGTCGCGATGTCGGCGAGCGAGAGCATCCCGACGAGCCGCTTGTCGTGATCGACGACCGGCAGACGGCGCAACTGCGCATCCGCCATGTAGTGCTGGATCTCGTCGAGCGAATCGTCGTCGAAACACCATTCGATCGGCCCGGACGCCACTTCGTGGACGCGCGTGTCGGGCGGCTTGCCGGCCGATACCGCGCGCACCGCGAGATCGCGGTCGGTGACCATCCCGACCAGCCGGTTGTTGTCGCACACGGGCAGCGCGCCGATGTCGTAGCGCGCCATCAGTTCCGCGGCGTGGCGAATCGAGTCGGTCGGCGCGATGCGCACGACGTCCTGCGACATGATTTCGTTGACGCGATGCATGTAGTCGTTCCTCCTTCGGGTTCGGCCCGTCGTTCTCGCAACGGGCGTGCCGCTCAGCGTCCGCCCTCGTCCTGCTCGCGCTTTTCCTGCCACGGCCCGTCGTCGTGCGTGCCCGGCGGCGTGTCGGGCTCGATCCGCGTGACGCCGCCCGTCGACGGCGCGTCGCTCGCGGGAAACGTGTCTTCGAGCGACTTGTCGATGTGGCGCTCCGAATGGCGCGTGCGCGCGCTGTCGCGATCCTTCAGCGGCGGCGTCGGGTCCGGCTGCTGCCCGGACGACGGCGTGCGCTCTTCGGATCGGGTCGTATCGTTCATGGCAAGTCTCCGTGTCGATGACGCGCAAGAAGCGCGCAATGCACGTTCCCGTAGTGGTGCCGCGGCACGCGGCTTGCCGTGCGCAATACAACTGCGCCGGCGCCGGACGCGCGCCGGCGCGCGACGCGCTGCCGGGCAGGCAGCGCGAGAGTCGAGCGGGAGGCACGACGATGATTCCGATCAAACGACAGCCGCGCGTGCGCTACGAGGTCAACGTGTGCGGCGGCGGATTCGATTCGGTGAAGCACCACTTCACCGCGTGGAAGCAGGAGCCGCTGATCTACCGGCCCGAGCGCCGCATGTTCGAAGGCAAGGCCGACGTGCGGCCGCTCGGCGACGAGACGTTCGGCGCGACCGAGCCTGCGCGCTTCGCGCTGCAGCGCGCGTGCGAGCCGGGCGATCCGTACGCGCTCGCCGCGCGCGTGGAAGACGAGGGCCGCAATCTGTGGCTCGTGATGGCCGCGTACGACACGTAGCGATGGTCTCGCTCGTCGTACGCGGTGCAGAGCGGCTGCGCCTGTCGCGCGACTCGCGTATCGCGCATCGTGCGCGTGCGCGTGCGCGGCGTGCGCGTCGTCGCTACGCGCATGCACGGGATGCGATGTGCCGCGTGATACGCGCATGCCGCGCGCGCTTGCGCGCGCCGTCGCGTGGTGCGCGCAAGCGCGCGCGTCTGCCCCGTCCGCACGCCATCGCCGCGCGCATCGCTCGCATGAAAGATTTGCAGCGCGCGGTGTAGCGAAGTCACGGTGGCGCGCAGCGCCTCGCACGGACGCGGCCGCTCGCGCCGCGCCTGCCGCACGGCGGACGGAACGCGGCTTGCGGCCCCGGACGGCGACGCCACCGCGACCGACATCGTTCGCGACCCGACCGTCACGGAGCACCCATGAACGAGGACCTTGCACACTCGCTGCATCGGCCTGATCCGCCGATGCCCGATACCGAGCCCGAGCCGGTGCCGCCGCCGGCACCGGAACTGCCGCCCGACGTGCCGCAGCCGTACCACGACCCCGAAGGCGATCCGCCCGAACACCGGCCGCCCGAGCGCGAGCCGCCGGCGCCCGTGCCGCCGGCGCACGCGGCAACGCCGCCCGCGCGGCAGGAGCACGCACGATGAGCATCCGTGTGAAGCAGGGCATGTTGCGCGACATCGCCGAGACGCTCGGTCGCCATTTCGAAGCGCGCGCGATGCCGTTCCACGTCGAGGAGCAGCCGGCCGGCGCGCTCCATATCGGCTTTCGCGTCGACGGGCATCCGGCGTCGCTGACCGTCACGTTCGACGCGGACGCGTTCGCGGCGCTCGAGCAGGCCGACATCGCGCGGCAACGCGGCGCGCTTGCGCGGATGGCCGCCGAGTTCGACACGATGATGGCGCGGCGCGGGCCGACTGCGTACGCGGCCGACTTTCATTTCAACCGGCTCTGAGCGTGCGCGCGTCGCACGCCGGGCCCCCTTGCATGGAGGTCTCGATGAAATCGATCCATTCGCTGTCGGCCGCCTTCTGCGCGGCGGCCGCTGCATGCGTGATGAGCGCCTGCACGCAACCGAACCCGTATGGCACGACGGGCGCGCCGCCGCCGCCCCATCAGGGCGGCAACGCGTCGCCGCCGACCGAGACGATGCCGGACGCGAACACGCGCTACGACACGCGTCCGTCGCCGGGCAACACGATGCCGCAGCGCTCGACCGGCACGCCGACCGACGTGCCCGATCCGAACGTCGGCGGTGCGCCGACCAACACGCGGCCGATGCCCGGCACGCCGCCGCCGATGCAGTACTGACCCGCGCGACGGAGCAACGGATGGCGACGCCGCACACCCACCTCGAGGACTGGCTGCGCGACGCGTATGCGATGGAGCGTCACGCGCAAGCGCTGCTCGACGCGCACGCGCGTCGCGTCGGCCACTACCCGCTGCTGCAGGACCGGCTGCGACAGCATCTCGACGACACGCTCGGCCAGCAGGCGCTCGTCGAAGCGTGCCTGCAGCGGCTCGGCACGATGCCGTCGGCGATCAAGGATCTCGGCGCGCGCATCGGCGCGTACGGGCAGGTCGCGACCGTCATGCTGGCGGGCGACGAAGTCGTGAAGGCGACGATGGCCGCGTATGCGTTCGCGCAGGTCGAGATCGCCGCCTACACGGTGCTCGTCGCGGCCGCGCGCGCGGCCGGCGAGGCCGAGATCCACGCGTGCTGCGAGCGGCTGCTGCAGCAGGAGCGCGACATGGCCGCGTGGCTGCTGCGCGAGCTGCCGGACGTGACGACCGCGTTTCTCGACCGCTCGGCCGTCGACCGGATCGACGCGAAACGCTAGCGAAGCGCGGCGCGCGCACGCGAATTGCGCCGCCAAACTTGCCGCCCGCTTGTAAAAAAGCGGGTGCGGAAGCGCTGAAAAATAGGGTGCGTACGCGCCGAAGCGCCGTCCGGCGGGCGTCTGCGGGACTGGCATGGAAGCTGCATAAGTCCGGCATACGACTTTCGCGAACCCATTCAGGAGGACCGCAGATGTCCGTCACGCTTGCGCTCCAGATGCGACAGCATCTGGCACTTACGCCGAGGCTCCAGCAGTCGCTGCGCCTGCTGCAGTTGTCTTCGCTCGAATTCCAGCAGGAATTGCGGCAGGCGCTCGACACGAACCCTTTTCTTGAAGACGGCCAGGGCGACGACGAGGTCGCCGCGTCGGACCCGGCGGCCGAAGCCGCCGCGCCGGAGGCCGCGCCCGAGCGCGACGAGGTGCGCCCGGTCGACGGCGAGCTGTCGTACACGGCTGCGCCCGCGCCGCGCGGCGGCAGCCGACAGGGCGAAGACGGCGGCGATCTGTCGCCCGGCGAATGGATGGCCGCCGAGCCGTCGCTGCATCAGCACCTGCACGAGGCGCTGCGGCTCTATCCGCTGAACCGGCGCGATCGCGAAGCGGCGCGCCTCGTGATCGACGCGCTCGACGACGACGGCTACCTGCGTCAGGAGCTCGGCGACCTGCTCGGTGCGGCCGATCCGGCGCTGCTGCTGTCCGAGCGCGATCTGTCGGTCGCGCTGCGGCTCGTGCAGATGCTCGACCGGCCCGGCATCGCCGCGCGCTCGCTGTCGGAGTGCCTGCTGCTGCAGCTCGACGCGATTCCGGCCGGCACGCCGGCGCTGCCCGAAGCGAAGGCGATCGCGCGCGAACATCTCGAACGCCTTGCCCGCCGCGAGACCGCCGAGATCCAGCGGCGCATCGGCTGCAACCAGCAGACGCTGCAGGCCGCGTGCGCGCTCGTGCGCGGGCTCGACCCGCGTCCCGGCAACCACTACGGCAGCACGCGCGGCGACTACGTCGTGCCCGACGTGATCGTGCGCCAGGTGCGCGACGAGTGGGTCGTGACGATCAACCCGGCCGTGCTGCCGCGCGCGCGGCTGCACGAGCGCTATGCGACGCTGTTCGCGCAGTCGAGCGGCGAGCGCGACTCGCCGCTCGGCCAGCAGCTGCAGGAAGCGCGCTGGCTGATCCGCAACGTGCAGAAGCGCTTCGACACGATCCAGCGTGTCGGCGAATGCATCGTCGCGCGGCAGCGCGACTTCTTCCGCTACGGCGAGATCGCGATGAAGCCGCTCGTGCTGCGCGACATCGCCGAGGAGCTCGACCTGCACGAATCGACCGTGTCGCGCGCGACCGGCAACAAGTACATGGCGACGCCGCACGGCACGTTCGAGTTCAAGCATTTCTTCCCGCGCAAGCTGGAGGCGGCGGGCCGCGGCGTCTGCTCGGCATCGGCCGCGAAGGTGCTGATTCGCGACATGATCGCCGCGGAACGGCACACCGATCCGCTGTCGGACGTCGCGCTGACGCAGAACCTCGCCGGCCGCGGCATCCTTCTTGCGCGCCGTACGGTAACCAAGTATCGGCAGGCGATGAAGATTCCGCCGGCCGAGCTGCGCCGCCGCGACGCCGCATGACGACGCGTGCGGCCGAACCGATCGCGCGCCGCTGCGGCGGCGCGCGCGAACCCACGGAGCGAACCATGCCAGCGAAATCCCAGGCCCAGCAGCGCGCGGCAGGGGCGGCCCTGTCGGCCAAGCGCGGCCGCACGAAAATGCAGGACCTGAAACCGCCGTCGAAGTCGATGGCCAAATCGATGAGCGAGAAAGAGCTCGAGAAAATGGCCTCGACGCCGACCCACGGCAAACCCAGGCACAAGCACGATTCTTGATCGACGACGATGAGCGTCGACGGTCGCTGTTCCCCAGGAGGAATCCATGCTTCGATACGCACTCATCTTCTTCGTCATCGCGATCATTGCAGCCGTCTTCGGCTTCGGCGGCATCGCTGCCGGCGCGGCCGAGATCGCGAAGATCCTGTTCTACATCTTCGTCGTGATCTTCCTGGTCACGCTGCTCTTGGGCGTCGTACGCCGATGACGGCAGCGTCCGACCGTTCGCAGCGCATCGTCGAAATCGAGCATGCGCTCGCGAACGGCTTTCCGTCGCAGTCGACCGTGGTCGTCCACGCGGACGACGCGTCGGGACGGTTGACGATCCAGGTGTCGTGGGTGCGCGCGCCGGTCGAGGCCAGTGCGCGCGAGTGGCGGTGTGCGGTCGATCTGCGGTTCGAACCCGACGTGATCGCCCGCTACGCCG
Source organism: Burkholderia sp. BC1 (assembly GCF_052683555.1). Classification (NCBI taxonomy): domain Bacteria; kingdom Pseudomonadati; phylum Pseudomonadota; class Betaproteobacteria; order Burkholderiales; family Burkholderiaceae; genus Burkholderia; species Burkholderia sp. BC1. The sequence goes on along the minus strand of NZ_JBQYLP010000021.1, from coordinate 63,856 downwards.
CGCTCGACACCGCCGAGCGGCTGCGCGTGCGCACTTATCTGTGCGATCTCGCGCGGCGCGCGATCGACGAGAACAAGCCGCGCGTCGAGGATGCGGCGATCGAATGCAGTGCGGTGCTCGACGTGAGCGCCGCCGACATCGGCGACGCGTTGCGCGGGCCGTGACGCGCCCGTCACGGCGCGCGCCATGCGTGCTCGCGCGCAGCGGCGCGCGTCGCCTGCGGCTGCCGCACGGCGTGCCGCGTACCCGCGCGGCGCGGCGTGCCGCCACGGCTGCACGCTGACGCGGCTCGCCGCGACGCGCGCCCCGCACGCCGTGCGCGTGCACGGCTGCCCGCAAGGAGGAAAGCATGGCAGCACGGATGATCTGGAAAGGCGCGATCAGCTTCGGGCTCGTGCACGTGCCCGTGCAGCTGTTTCCGGCCACGCGCACCGTGAAGCCGTCGTTCCGGCTGCTCGACAAGCGCTCGATGGACCCGGTCGGTTATCGGCAGATCAACAAGCGCACCGGCAAGGAAGTGTCGCGCGACGACATCGTGCGCGGCTACGAGTACGAGAAGGAGCGCTACGTCGTGCTGACCGACGACGAGATCCGCGCAGCCAATCCCGAATCGACGCAGACGGTCGACATCCTGACGTTCGTCGATCAGGAGGCCGTGTCGTTTCTCTATCTCGACACGCCGTACTACCTAGTGCCCGACCGCAAGGGCGAAAAGGTCTACGCGCTGCTGCGCGACGCGCTGAAGGACAGCGGCAAGATCGGCATCGCGCTCGTCGTGATGCGCGACAAGCAGCATCTCGGCGCGCTGATTCCGGTCGGGCCGCTGCTCGCGCTCGACACGCTGCGCTGGCAGGACGAACTGCGCGGGCTCGACGAGCTGTCGACGCCGGTCGAGGATGCGAAGCGCGCGGGCGTCAGCGCGCGCGAGCTCGCGATGGCGAAGAAGCTGATCGACGACATGTCGGGCGAATGGACGCCCGAGCAGTATCACGACACGTTCCGCGACGACATCCTCGAACTCGTCGAGCGCAAGGTGCGCGAAGGGCGGATCGAGGAAATCGAGGAACGTCCGGCCGATCGCGGCCACGTGCCGTCGAACGTCGTCGACCTCACCGAGCTGCTCAAGCGCAGCCTGCGCGGCGCCGGCCGCGGCTCGGAGCGCGCGGCCGCGAACGAGGACGAACACGACGAGGACGCCGACACGCGCCCGCGCGGCCGCCGCCCGCCGGCCGCCGCGAAGCGCGGTGCGAAGACCGCCGCGAAGACGAGCGCCAAGACGGCGACGAAAACGGCCGCGAAGCGCACCTCGGCCGCCAAGCCCGGCGACAAGCGCGGCGACGGCAGCGCCGCCGCGAAAAAAACCGCCGCGCGCAGCAAGAAGCGCGCGGCATGATGCCGCGACACGCGAGGTGACACGATGGCCGGCAAGCTCGATCCGTATCGCCGCAAACGTCATTTCGACGCGACCCCCGAACCCGAAGGCACGCGCGGCCGCCGCCGCGCGCCGGGCGAGGCGCAGCCGGCCGAGCGCGGCCGTCATCCGCTGCGCTACGTGATCCAGGAGCATCACGCGCGGCGCCTGCATTACGATTTCCGGCTCGAACTCGACGGCACGCTGAAGTCGTGGGCCGTGCCGAAAGGGCCGAGTTTCGATCCGTCGGTCAAGCGGCTCGCGGTGCATGTCGAGGATCATCCGCTCGAATACGCGTCGTTCGAAGGCGAGATTCCGGCCGGCCATTACGGCGCGGGCTCGGTGATCGTCTGGGACGAGGGCACGTGGACGCCGGAGGGCGGCATCGCGAAGGCGCGCGAGGGCTATCGCGCCGGCAAGCTGAAATTCCGGCTCGACGGCGAGAAGCTGCACGGCGGCTGGGCGCTCGTGCGCAGCGGCCGTCAGGAAGGGCGGCAGGAGCAGTGGCTGCTGATCAAGGAACGCGACGACGACGCGCGCAGCACCGATGCGTACGACGTCGTCGCGCAGCAGCCCGGCAGCGTGCATGACGGCGCGACGCGCGGGCGCGCGGCGAACGGGCATGCGGCGAACGGGCATGCGCGGGCGGGCCGACGCGGTGAGAAGGCGGCCGGCAAGGCGGCCGACGCCGAGGCGGGCGCCGACACCGACGCGCCGCGCGGCCGCGCGACGAAAGCGAAACGGCCGCCCGCGCTGTCGCGCGTCGAAGGCGCGGTGCGCGCGCCGCTGCCAGACCGCGTCGCGCCGCAGCTCGCGACGCTCGTCGATGCGCCGCCCGCGCACGGCGACTGGCGCTACGAACTGAAGTTCGACGGCTACCGGATGCTCGCGCGTATCGCGGGCAAGGGCGCGCGGCGGCGCGTGACGCTGATGACGCGCGAAGGCCGCGACTGGACGCCGAAGCTGCGCGCGCTGCGCGACGCACTCGCGGCGCTCGACGTCGACGATGCATGGCTCGACGGCGAAGCGGTCGTGCTCGGCGAGAACGGGCTGCCCGATTTCCAGCTGCTGCAGAACGCGCTCGGTTCCGGGCAGTCGGATGCGGTCACGCTGTTCGTGTTCGATCTGCCCTATCTGAACGGTTATGACCTGCGCGATGCGCCGCTGACGGCACGCCGCGCGCAGCTCGAACCGCTGTTCGACGACGCCGATCCGGCGCGGCTGCGTTTTTCGCCGGATCTCGGCAGCGATGCGGCCGGACTGATCGCGAATGCGTGCGACACGGGCCTCGAGGGGCTGATCGGCAAGCGCGCGGACGCGCGTTACCGCGCGGGACGCTCGCCGGCCTGGATCAAGCTCAAATGCCGGCGCCGGCAGGAATTCGTGATCGGCGGCTATACGGAGCCGACCGGCAGCCGCCACGGCTTCGGCGCGCTGCTGCTCGGCGTGCACGAACCGGCGCCGAACGGCAAGCGCACGCGCGGCGCGTCGCCGCTGCGCTACGTCGGCCGCGTCGGCACCGGCTTCGACACGCGGATGCTCGACAAGCTCGCGCCGCTGCTGCGCGAGCACGAACGCGCGTCGTCGCCGTTCGACCCGGCGCCGCAAGGGTGGTCGCGCACGCGCGTCCACTGGGTCGAGCCGACGCTCGTCGCCGAATGCGAATTCGCGGAATGGACCGGCGACGGCATCGTGCGGCAGGCCGCGTTCGTGGCGCTGCGCGAGGACAAGCCGGCGTCGCAGATCGTCAGGGAAGTCGCGCGCCACCCCACCACGGAGAACACGATGGACGAGCGCACGAGCTCATCCGCGCGGCGCGGCCGCGCCGCCGCCGACACGCGTGAAGGCGCGCAAGAGCGCGCGCAGGACCGCGCACCCGCCGCACGCGGCAAGTCGGCGCCCGATCAGGTCGGCCAGGTCCGCATCACGCATCCGGAGCGCGTGCTCGATCGCGAGAGCGGCACGCGCAAGATCGATCTCGCGCACTACTGGGAGCGCGTCGCGCCGTGGGCGTTGCCCGATCTCGCGGGCCGCCCGGTGTCGCTCGTGCGCGCGCCGCAGGACATCGGCGGCGAGCTGTTTTTCCAGAAGCATGCGGAGCGCCGCGAGATTCCGTTCGTCACGCAGCATCCGGGGCTCGATCCCGGACACGGTCCGCTGCTGTCGATCGACAGCGTCGATGCGCTGATCGGCGCCGCGCAGATGGGGACGATCGAACTGCATACGTGGAACGCGCACACGTCGAACATCGAGCGGCCGGACCGCATCGTGTTCGACCTCGATCCCGATCCGGCGCTGCCGTGGCGCACGATGATCGAGGCCGCGCAGCTCGTGCGCGGGCTGCTCGACGAGCTGGGCCTCGTGTCGTTCTGCAAGACGAGCGGCGGCAAGGGGCTGCACGTCGTCGTGCCGATCACGCGGCATTCGGGCTGGGACGAGATGAAGGAGTTCTCGCGCGCGGTCGCACAGCACATCGCGGGCGCGCTGCCCGACCGCTTCACGGCGACGATGGGGCCGCGTCACCGGCGCGGCAAGATCTTCATCGACTATCTGCGCAACGGCCGCGGCGCGAGCACGATCGCCGCGTATTCGGTGCGCGCGCGGCCGGGCATGGGCGTGTCGGTGCCGATCGACTGGGACGAAGTGCCGGCCACGACGGGCGGCGCGCAGTGGACGATCGACACCGTGCACGAACGGCTCGACGCGCTCGAGCGCGATCCGTGGGAGGCGTACGCGGACACGCGGCAGCGCATCACGGCCGCGATGCGCACGCGCCTCGCCGCGCGCTGAGCGCCGTCAATGCCGGCGCTGCCGGCGGTGATACCAGTTCATCAACGGCGTCGCCGAAATGCCGTGCGCGACCACCGATGCAGAGACGACCGCGAGCACCGGCGCGGAAAGCGGGCGCACGGTATCGGTCGGCCCGTGCTCGAGCGCGAACAGCAGGTAGTAGAACGAGCCGATCCCGCGGATGCCGAACCAGGCCATCAGCCGCCGCTGCGCGATCGTCGCGCGCGAGCCGGCCAGCGTGAGGCGCACCGCGAGCGGCCGCACGACGACGAATAGCAGCGCGGCCAGCGCGAGCGCGCGCCACGTGATGAGCGGGCCCCGGCAGCGTCGCGAGCACGCTGCCGACCATCGTCATCACGACCGCTTCGGCGATGCGTTCGAGTTCGATCGTGAAGCCGAGTACCGATTCGGCCATGAACGCATGGGCCTTGTCCGGATCCTTTTCGGTCGCGACGACGTCGGCCGAGTCGACCTGGCCGATCACTTCGCGCGGATCGCGGTCGCCGCTCGCGCGATGCTCGACGCGGCGCATCGCGACGCCGGCCGCGAACGTCGCGATGAAGCCGAACGCATGCGCGACTTCCGCGGCGCCGTACGACAGCACGATCAGCGCGAGCGCGAAGAAGCCTTCGAAGCCGAGCGCCTGCGCGTAGCGCATGCGCAGCCAGCCGATCGTCTTCGTCGTGATCCAGCCGAGCCCGCCGCCGATCGCCGCTGCGCCGACGATGCCCCAAGCGGTCGCGAGCGCGAACGACAGCGACAGCGGTGCCCTGCCGTGCGTCGCTTCCGGCGCGCCGCAGAGCGCGAGCGCGGCGAGCGCGAACGGCAGCGCGATTCCGTCGTTCATCCCGCCTTCGCCGGACAGCGCGAAGCGCACGAGGTCGCGATCGCCGGGGTCGTGCACCTGCACGTCGTGCGCGAGCACGGGATCGGTCGGCGCGAGAATCGCCGCGAGCAGCAGCGCGGGCGCCCAGCCGATGCCGAGCGCGAACACCGCGCAGGCGGCGAGCAGCGGCACGGTGACGATCATCGCGAGCAGCCCGAGCCGGCACGGCACGAGCCACAGCGGATCGGACAGCGGCACGCGCAGCCGCAGCCCGATCGCGAACAGCGACACGAGCAGCCCGATCTCGACGATCATCCGCAGCAGCGCCGCGTCGCGCTCGATGTCGACGTGCAGCAGCCCGGCGCCCGCCGGGCCCAATGCGATGCCGAGCACGAGATAGATCATCGCGGTGCTGCACGGCAGATGACGCAGCGCCGACGTCGCGATGCCCATGCCCATCAGCACCGCGCCGGTGATCAGATACCACAGCGTTTCATGCATGCGTGCAGTCCGGAAACGGGAGGCAGGCGCACGCGTGCGTCACGGCTTGCGGCCGAACGCTTCGCGCAGCTTGCGCTTCGCGCGCTCGAGCGTCGTGCGGCGCGTTTTCGGCAGGTTGCGGCCTGCGCGGTTCACGTAGAAGTTCAGCATCGACATCGCCGACTGGAACGGCGTCGCCTTGCGGCGGCGGCTGCGTTCGGCCGAGCGTTTCAGCGACGCGGCGATCTCGCCCGGATCGTCGGACTTGAAGATGTCGGGCTCGAGGTCGAGCGCGTCGCTGCCGCGCGTGACGTCGGCCGACCAGCGTTTCGCGTGGCCGCGATCGGTGCTGCGCGCGCGGCCCGCGCGCCGCGTCAGGCGTTTGCCGCGCGCGTGCGGCGGAGAAGAAGAAGGCATCGCATGACGCTCCGTCGTTGGCGTATGCGACGACGGCCCGCAATTCGCGTGCCGGCCGACGCCGGCGAATCGGCAGCGCATTCGAATGACTGACGGCATGGGCCTTGCTGAAGAAACGGGGCAGATACTTCATTTCCGTTACGGAGAATCCGTCATGACGTCAGCCCTATCCACAACGAAATCCCCTGCGCGCCGCGTGCTCGGCTGCGCGGCCGCCGCCATGCTCGCGGCCGCGAGTTCCGCTTTGGCGCAGAACTCGCAGCAATCCGATCACGGCTCCGGCGCGCCGCTGTCGGCCGGCACCTCGAGCAGTTACACCGGCAACGGCGATACGGCCGCGCCGCCGCCGCCGAACATGCAGCAGTCGGACGGCGGACGCGGCACGATGTCGTCGCACAGCGGCGCGAGCGGCCACGTGAAGCCCGGCGCGAAGGGCGAGGGCGCCGGCAACGGCCGCTCGCCGGGCGCGACCGGTTCGGGCGGCGGCGGCGCCGGCGGGCAGGGCAGCGCCGGTTCCAGCGGTTACTGACGATGTCGCGCCGGCGTGCGGCCGGTGCGGCGCGATGGCCGACGCCCGCCGCCGGGGCGGGCGCGGCGACCACGCAGGAGGACACCATGCAATCGAACCCCCGAATCGGCATCGAGCCCTACGACATCGACGACGACCCGGATGCGGACGACCTCAACACGACAGTGCACCTCGACGTGGCGACCGGCAGGATCACGTTTCATGCGGCGTGGGCGATCGCGCCCGATGCGCCGCCCGACGCCGTGCGCCATTCGGTCGTGCTCGCGCTCGACTGCGACACGATGGAGCGCTACGCGGATCTCGACGACGGCGCGCGCATGCGCGTGCACGCGATGCTGCACGACTCGGTGCAGGCCATGCTCGAGCGGCTGCCCGACCTCGACGAAGACCAGACGCTGACGGTCGAGCTGACCGACGCGATGCTCGACGTCGCGACGCGTCTGCAGTGACCGGCCAAGTGTCCACGGCCGCGAAACCGTCTCGACGCTGCGACACATTGCGACGGCGCATGTCGCACGCGAGCGCCTGCGCAGCGGCGCGGCCTGCCCGTTACACGCGGTTGAAATCTTTGCAGTGAACGATGGGCGTTGCCGCGCGCGCCGCGTCGACGGGGTCGGAGAGCCGTTTGCACGTCGTTCGCGAAGCGCGACCGCAGGCCCGATGCGCGCGTTGTGTGAGCTCGCGCACGCGACGTGGCACGTCGATTGCTGCTGTCGGGTGACGGCACGATCGGTGCCGCAACCAGCATGGAGGTTTTTCATGAGCGGCAAACTCGCCAATTGCAAGGTCGCGATCCTCGCCGTGGACGGCTTCGAGGAGGCCGAACTCGTCGAACCGCAGCGTGCGCTCAGTGCCGAGGGCGCGCAGGTCGACGTAATTTCGCAGCAACCGGGCGAGATCCAGGGTTTCCGGCACGTCGACAAGGGTGCGCGCGTCAAGGTGGACCATACGTTCGACGATGCGAAGCAGGGCGACTACGACGCGATCGTCTTGCCGGGCGGCGTCGTGAACGGCGACGCGATGCGCATGATTCCCGCCGCGCGCGAATTCGTGACGGCCGCGATCGGCGCCGACAAGCCGGTCGCCGTGATCTGTCACGGCGGCTGGCTGCTCGTGTCGGCCGGGCTCGTCGACGGTCGCACGATGACGAGCTGGCCGAGCCTGCAGGACGACATCCGCAACGCGGGCGGCAAGTGGGTCGACGAGCGCGTCGTGCGCGACGGCAATCTGATCACGAGCCGCAAGCCGGACGATCTCGACGCGTTCAACGGCGCGCTGATCGAATGTCTCGCGGCCGACCGTGCGCACGCGCCGCGGGAGCGCCCATGAGCACGCGCGCGACGATCCTGAGCGATCCGCCGCCCGTGTTCGACGGCGCGACGCTGCAGCTGCAGTTCGTCGTCGACATCGACGGCGTGCAGTCGGACTGCGCGATCACGGCCGAAGCGCTCGAGGATCATTTCGGCGCGCGCTCGGCGCTCGAGGCGGATCTGCGCGACGCGTTCGAACGCGGTCGCGCGCGGATCGCGGAGGCCTGCGCCGACGTGGTCGCGGACGGCCACGGCGGCGCGGTGCTGCATAGCGGCTATTTCCGCGTGCAGCGGCGCGCGGCCGCGGCGCTCGCGCGTCAGGCGACGTCGCCCGCGCACCGGTCCTGACCCCGCGCATGGCGCGCGTTTCGCGCGTGCCGTGCAGGGCGGCGGTGCGGCCGTTACACGTCATTGAAAACTTTTCACCGGCTGCGCGCGCGATGCGGATTCGACCCCGCCCCGCGCGCGGCCGGGCCGATGCAGGGCGCGTGGCGCGCATTGGCATGTTTTCTGCATGCCATCATCGAATCCGGCAGGTGCACTGCCGGCCGCGATTGCGGCGTCGCCGCATCGGAAAATACGCCGTCATTGGGGAGACGAGCATGTTGACAGCTCACGAATTCGCCGCGCTGTTTCTGGTACAGCGCGCACCAGAACAAATCCAGCTCGATCGCGACGACATCGTCGCGCTCGTCGAACGCCAACTGGTCGTCATGCAGAGCGATGCGTCCGGCGCCCGCCGGCCCGAGCTGACGCCCGACGGACTGTCGATCCTGCGCTCCGTGCAGCGCGGCAGCGGAGGCTATGCGAACGACAACAGTTTGTGACGACCGGTCCGATCGCATGCGGCGCGCTGCCTGGGGAGCGCGCCGCATGTGCATTCAGCGCGCGAGCGCGACCGCGGCGTTGACCTGCACGGGCGGCGCGTCGTCGCCCGGCGCATGCAGGAAGCGGTCGATCACGCCGGGCTCGAACAGCAGGCAGTACGTCGAGCCGCCGAACTGGAAATAGCCGATCTCGTCGCCTTTTTCGACGCGCTGTCCCGGCACGACCTCGATCACGCACGACGATACGTCGCCCATCCCGACGAACACCGCGGCCACCGTGCCCAGGCCCGGATCGTCGCTGGCGATCGCGACGATCGCGCGCGTGGCGACGGCCGTCATGTAGCCCTGCGAATCGTTGAGCCCGGACGGGTCTTCGCCTTCGACGTCGGCGATCGAGTAATAGGTGCCGTCGACGCGGTACGCATGCGTGACGGTGCCGCGGATCGGCGCATGCCAGCGGTGGTAGTTGTACGCGGCCAGATACGCCTGATAGAGATCGCCGCCGACGAAGTGCTCGGCAAGCGGCAGCCGCGCGGGCGTGAAGATGTCGCGCAGCGAATAGGGCTGCCCCTTGATCCAGAACCGGTCGCGCAGCCGCAGGTTCGTGGCCGTGTGATACGGCGCGGCTTCGCACGCGCTGACGATCACGTGCGCGTCGTCGGGCGAGGCGACCGGGCGCGCGCCCGCGCGAAAGCGCCGCGTGAAGAAGTCGTTCCACGAGTCGAAGCCCCAGTGCGGCTGATCCTCGCGGTACTGGAACTGCGACATGCCGATCCGTTTGCGCGCTTCTTCGCAGAGCCAGCCGTCCGGCGCCGTCGTCACGAGGTGGTCGCGCGAGTGCGGCCCGCCAAGAAAATCGCACCAGACGTTCAGCACACGCTTCAGATGCGCGTTGACGGTCGCGTCGCGGAACACCGCGCGGCCCGACGGCATGCACATCGGCCAGTCGAGGAACGCGTTCAGCGGACACACGATCAGGCTCGATTCGCTGAACGGCGGCGTGTAGGTCATCAGATAGTCGATTACCGTCATCAGCTCGCCGATCGACCGGTAGCCGAGTTCGCGGCCCGTCGCGAGCGCCTCGTCGATCGCGCGCGACAGCCCCATGTGCAGCACCGCGTGATCGTCGAACAGTCGCGCGAGTTCCTGCACGGCCGGCGTGCGCAGCCGTTCGCCGGCCCGTGCGCGCGCCTCCGCGGCGATCCGCGTGCGGAACGCGGCCATATGCTTCTCTTCGCCGGCCAACCACCCGCCGAGTCGGCGGCGGTCTGCTTGCGTGTCCTTGTCGTTCGGCATGTCACCTCCGGGAGCGAGTCTCGATCGTGCCGATGTAGCAATCCGCCTGCCTGTGCGCGGCACCGAAATTGCGGCACGGCCCGAATCGGCACCGACGAACCGGGAGGCAAGGATGAACGCGATGTCCAATACACCGCAGACGAACGGCGAGGCCGCAAGCGAGACGCACCGCGACGGACCGCGTACGGTCGCGCCGACGCGCCCGCGCGTGCGCGCCCATGCGCCGCGCGCCAAGCGGCGGCCGCAGGACGGCGCCGCGCACGGCACGCTGACGGCCGGCCACGACGCGCGCGGCGCCAGCGATGCGCATTGGGAGGAGGACGGCGCGCCGATGCCGCCGGAAGAATGGTCGTGAGCGCCGATCGTCGAGAACGCGCGTGACACAGCCGCGCGGTCGCGCTGCCGCCATCGTGCCGGCGCTTCTGTAAAAAACGACCGCTGCCGCGCGCCTCGTCATGCGCGCGGCGGCGGCCCGACCCACACCGCGACCGGCAGCGCGCGCAGGCCCTGCGCGACGCGCAGCAGGCCGTCCGGCGTGTCGCCGGCTTCGCGCGCCTCGAGCCAGTCGGCCCACGGCCCCGTCGCGCCGGCCGGCAGCACGACGGCCGTGTCGTCCCACTGCGCCGGTTCGACGCGCGGCAGCGCGGGCGCGTCGCCGAGCAGCCGGCACGCGAGCCGCGTCGTCACGACGACGATCGTCGCCGCGTCGTCGCAGCGCGCGAACGCGACCACGTGACGCGCGAGCGGACCGCGCACGCGCAGCGGCACGTAGCGGCCGTTCGCGAACGTCGACGGATATTGTGCACGCAGCGCGAGCAGCCGCTCGACGAGCGCACGCTTCACGCGTGCATCGGGCCAGGTCGGCAGATACGCGCCGACGGGGCCGTCGACGCGCTCGGCCGCGAGCGCCGCGAACGGCACGTCGCGCCGGTTGTCCGGATCGACGAGCGAATGGTCCCACCGTTCGGTGCCCTGATAAAGATCGGGCACGCCGGGCGACGTGATGCGCAGCGTCGTCTGCGTGAGGCTGTTGACCACGCCGGCCGGCGCAATGCGCATGACGAACGCATGCAGCCGATGCACGAAATCGCCGGCGCCGTGCGGCTTCAGGATCGCGCGCACGAACGCCTCGCTGTCCTGCTCGTAGTCGGGTTCGGGCGCGAGCCAGTCGGTCTGCTGCTTCGCTTCGCGCAGCGCCTTCGTCTGCCATTGCACGACGCGATCGGCGAGCGCCGCGAGGCCGGCCGCGTCGTCGGGGGCGAGTGACGGCGGCCAGCAGCCGACGAGCGTCTGATACAGCATCGCTTCGGCGGCGGGCCCCGGCGACCAGTCGAGGTCGCGATGCGCGCGGCCGCGATGCGGCTGATTCAGCGCGGACCAGTCGAGCGAGACCGCGCGCCATGCGTCGGGGATCTCGCTCAGCACGGCGAGCCGCACGCGCGCGTCTTCGCCGCGCTTGTGGTCGTGCGTCGCGGTCGCGACGAGCGCGTGCGGCGAATGGCGCGCGCGCCGCCGGTTGCGCGCATGGAACGCGCCGCGCGACAGACTGAAATCTCCGGCATCGGCGCCGACTTCGTTGCGCGACAGCAGCCGTCCATAGCGATAGTTCGCCGTATCCTCGACGCCCTTCGCGGCGAGCGGCGCCGTGAGCTGCGCGAACGCGACACGCGCCGCATGCCGGCGCGCCGCATCGGCGCGCGGCGCGCGTGTGCCCGGCAGGCCGAGCCACTGCGCGACGCGTTCGAGCGCGATGCGGTCGGTCGGATCGACGGCTGCGCGGGCGCACGCATACGCCTGCGCGAGCACGCGGCGATCGTCGGGCGCGAGTTCGTCGTCGGCCGGATACATGCGGTACACGCTCAGGTGCACCGCGAGTTCGCCGAGCACGCGATGGATCGCGATGCGGCTGATGTCGCGTGTCGCGGGTGACGCGCGCGCGATGTCGTGCAGCTTGCGCGCGACGCGCGCATGTTCGCCGGCGAGCTGGCGCAGCAGCACGCGCCGCTTGCCGTCGACGGCTTCCTGCGCGAACGTGCGCGGCGAGCGCGACACGGCGGCCCAGTGCGCGCCGAGCGGTTCCGCGCCGGCCGGATCGTGCAGCAGCGCGGCCACGTCGTTCATGAAGTCGTAGCCGGTCGTGCCGTCGATCGGCCAGTCGGCGCGCAGCGTTTCGCCGGGCGCGAGGATCTTCTCGACATAGATCGTCGGCGGCGTGTCGCGCTGCGCGGCGAGCCGCGCATGCAGGCGCCGGCAGTACGCGCGCGGATCGGCGAGCCCGTCGACGTGATCGACGCGCACGCCGTCGACGAGCCCTGCCGCATGGAGCCGCAACGGCAGCGCATGGACCGCGTCGAACACCGCGTCGTCCTCGACGCGCACGCCGGCCAGCGTCGCGATGTCGAAGAAGCGCCGCCAGTTCAGCTCGTCGGCGGCCGTGCGCCACCACGCGAGCCGGTAGTGCTGCCGTTCGAGCACGTGGTGCAGGCACGCTCGCGAGCGCGCCCGGCGCGCATCGGTGCCGTGCAGCACCGCGTCGAACGCATGCGGGCCGTGCGCGGCCGCGTGCGCGCGCAGCGCCGCATGCGCGGCGGCGACGCGTGCGCTGCCGCGTGTCGCCGCCGTATCGAAGCGTTCGGCGAGCGCGTTCAGGTCCGCGCGGTTCGCGACGCGCAGGATTTCCGGATACGTCGCGATCGCGACCGGCAGTTGCCGTCCCGCGCAGGCGATCGTGAAGCGCCCGGCCGCCGCGTCGATGCCGAGCGCGATGTCGCCGGCGGCGAGCGCGTCGCCGTACGGCGCGCCGAGGCAGGGCAGCAGCACCTTGCCGTCGAGCGTCGGGTCGGGCGGATGCCAGTCGATGTCGAAATAGCGCGCGTACGGGCTCGCGGGGCCCCACTCGAGCACGTCGTTCCACCAGCCGTTCGACGAGCCGCCGACGCCCATGTGGTTCGGCACGATGTCGACGATCACGCGCAGCCCGCGCGCGCGCAGCGCCTCGACGAGCCGCAGAAAGCCCGCTTCGCCGCCGAGTTCCGCGCTGATCGCGCCGTAGTCGACAGTGTCGTAGCCGTGCCGCGAGCCGGGCTCCGCGGTCGTGATCGGCGACAGATACAAATGGCTGATGCCGAGCCGCGCGAAATAGTCGGCGTGCGCCGCCGCGTCGTCGAACGTGAAGCCGGCATGCAGCTGCAGCCGCAGGGTCGCGCGCGGCGTCATGCGCGTCGCTCCGGCGTGCCGCGCGCGTCGGCGATTGCCGCGATGCGCGCGCGCGTGTCGGCGTCGAACAGCGCGTCGACGGTGCGCGGCAGGCGTCGCCGCCAGTTCGGATGGCCGCATGGCGGCCCCGGCAGGTTCGGCTGCGCGTCGAGCGCGAGCAGATCCTCGAGCGGCACGATTGCGAGCGGCGACGCACTGCGCGCGACGAACGCGAGCACGGCGCCGACGGGCGGCGCATCGGCCGGCGGCGGCGGTGCGTCGCCCGGCGCGCAGCGCGCCTGCTGCAGCGCGCGCCACAGCGCGGTGCGCGCGGCGTCGCGTTCAGCGAGATCGGCCGGTGTCGCCGCGCGTGCGGCGGCTGCGTCGGGGTCGACATGCGCGCGCTCGGCGGTGTCTGCGGCGTTCGCGTCGGTCACATTGTTCACGTCGCTTGTATCGCTCACGTCGCGCGTATCGCTCGCATCGCTCTCATCGCTCTCATCGCTCGCGGCGTGACGCTCCTCCGGCCCGGCATCCGCGGATCCGGCACGCGCCTGCTCGTGCTCGGCCGCGATGCGCCGCCAGCCGAGATCGATGCCGCGCCACCAGCCGGCGACGGTCGGCAGGTCGTGCGTCGAGGTCATCGCGAGCGCGTCGCGGTCCCAGCTCGACGGCGGCCGGAATGCGCCGTCCGGCTCGCGTTCGAACCACAGCACGCGCATACCGGCGACGCCCTGCGCGCCGAGCCGGTCGCGAAACCCGTCGGGCACGGTGCCGAGGTCCTCGCCGACTGCGATCGCGCGGTACCGCGCGGCCTCCAGCGCGACGAGCCGCAGCAGGTCGTCGCACGGATAGTGCAGATACGCGCCGTCGCGTGCGCTCGCGCCGTCCGGCACGACCCACATGCGCGCGAAACCGAGCACGTGATCGATCCGGATGCCGCCCGCGTGCGCGAACGCGGCGCGCAGCAGCTCGATGAACGGCGCGAAGCCGTTCGCGCGCAGCGCGGCCGGCGTCCAGGTCGTCACGCCCCACGCCTGGCCGGCCGCATTGAACGCGTCGGGCGGTGCGCCGAGCGACAGCCCGCGCAGCAGCGTCGTACCGTGCGCCCACGCATCGCTGCCCGCCCGATCGGAGCCGACCGCGAGATCGGCGATCAGCCCGATCGCCATGCCCGCGCGGCGCGCGGCCTGCTGCGCGTCGGTTAGCGCGTGCGCCGCGCACCATTGCAGGAACGCATGGAACGCGACCGTATCGGCGTGCGCCTGCGCGAATGCGTCGACTTCGACCGAGGTCGGCATCCGCCACGGCGCCGGCCATTGCCGCCAGTCCGCGCCGAGCCCGCGCGCGACGCAGAACGCCTGCAGCGCGTCGAAGCGCGCATGCGCGTCGAGCGCCGCGCCGCCCGCCGCGCGGAACCGTTCGAACCCGTCGAGCGCGGTGCCGCCGCCCGCGCGCAGCGCGTCGAACCGCGCGCGCAGCCGGCGCAGCTTCTGCGGCAGCACCTGCGGCCAGTCGACGAGCCGCGCATCGGCCGCGCCGTCCGCTTCGTCGCCGGCGATGCGGCCGACGCCGGGCACCGCGTGGCAGTCGAGATACGCGACGTTGTGCCAGCGCCGCGACGACGGCGAATACGGGCTGTCGTGCGCGGGCAGCGCCGGATAGCCGGCATGCGTCGGACTGATCGCGACCGCATGCGCGCCGTGCCGCGCCGCCTGCGTCGCCAGTTGCGCGAGCGCGGTGTAGTCGCCCGCGCCGTCGTCGCCTGCGCGGCGCAGGCCGTAGAGCTGCGCGGCGATGCCCCAGCGGTTGCCGGCGTCCGGCGTGCCGCGCAGGCGCTCGGCCGCGCGCACGCGGCGCGGTGCGATCGCGATGGCGATCCGCTGCTCGCCGACGTCGAGGGCGTGGTAGCCGGGCCGCACGATCGGCGGCAGCAGCGGGTCGCCGCTCGTGCCGCCGACGCGACCGTCGACGTGGCCGCCCGTCTCGAACGTCACGCGATAGCGCGCGCCCGGCCCGGCCACGGTGGCCGGCAGCGCGATCGGCATGCCGGCATCGGCGGTGATCATGCGCGGCGGCGCCGCATCGGCATCGACGAGCGCGGCGAGACTGTCGACGCGTTCGACCGGCGTACCGCACGGCCAGCCGAGCGCGTCGACGAGCGCGAACAGCGCGTCGTCGGCGACGCGGCGCGGCACGCCGACCGCGTCGGTCCAGTCGGTCTGCAGCCCCGCCGCCCGCGCGAGGGATGCGATCGGGATGTCGGTCGTCATGGCCGCGCGTGTCCGTTCGCGCGATGGTTCAGCGCGTCGTGGTTGACCGCGCCGTCGCGCCACGCGATGCACGCGCGTGCCGGCAGGCGGGCGTCGACGAGCGCATCGCGCGCACGCGGCGGCGTCTCGAACACGATCTTGCCGACCGGCAGTTCGGGCAGCGCCGTCGCGCGCGGACCGAGGTTCAGCGCGAGCGTCAGCGTGCTGCCGTCGCCGAGCCGCCAGCGCGCAACGAGCGCGCGCGCCGTCTCGTCGTCGGCCAGCACGTCGACGCCGAGCGCGCGCGCACCCGGCAGATGCGGCGTGACGAGCGCGGCGCGCACGGTCAGCGCGCTGCGGTAGAAACGGCGCCACGCGTCGGCATCGGGCCAGGTGTCGGGCCGCTCGTGCAATGCCGAGCGCGCGAACGTCGCCGGATCGTTCGGATCCGGAATCGCGTCGCGATGCGCGGGGTCGGCGAACGCCGGAAACGCGGCGAATTCGCGGCGGCGGCCCTCGCGTACGGCGTCGGCGAGCGCACCGCGATAGTCGGTGAAGAACTGGAACGGCTGCGTGCTGCCGTCTTCCTCGCCCATGAACAGCAGCGGGATCTGCGGCGAGAGCAGCAGCAGCGCGGTGACCGCCCGCAGCGCGTCGTCGTTCGCGAGCGCGCGCAGCCGTTCGCCGAACGCGCGGTTGCCGATCTGGTCGTGGTTCTGCAGGAACGACACGAACGCGGTCGGCGGCAGCTGCGCGCTCGGCTCGCCGCGCGGCGCGCCGTCGTGCAGCGGCGACGGTTCGCCCTGGTACGCGAATCCTTCGCCGAGCGTGCGCGCGAAATGGCGCAGCGGCGCGTCCGCATACGCGCGGTAGTAGCCGTCGCGTTCGCCCGTCAACAGCACGTGCGCGCTGTTGTGGAAGTCGTCGTTCCACTGCGCGTCGAAGCGGTCGGGCCCGAGCAGGCTCGCGGTATTGCGCTCGTTCTCGAGCACCAGATGCACGTGGCGCCCGCCTGCGGCCGCGCGCACGCGCCGCGCCAGTTCGCGCAGCCACGCATCGTCGTCGATCGCGTGCGCCGCATCGATGCGCAGCCCGTCAAACCGGTACTCGTCGATCCAGTACAGCGCGTTCTCGATGAAGAAGGCGCTCGT
Organism: Burkholderia sp. BC1; assembly: GCF_052683555.1. Lineage (NCBI taxonomy): Bacteria > Pseudomonadati > Pseudomonadota > Betaproteobacteria > Burkholderiales > Burkholderiaceae > Burkholderia > Burkholderia sp. BC1. Next base: position 47,372 of record NZ_JBQYLP010000021.1, on the reverse strand, counting down.
CTGCGCGCGCGAGAAGTCGATCGCAGGCCCCCACGCGGTGTGCCGGTCGTCGCGGAAGAACGCGGGCGCATAGCGCGGCAGCAGGTTGCCGTCCGGGCCGAAGTGGTTGTACACGACGTCGAGGAACACCTGCAGCCCGAGCCCGTGCGCGGCGTCGATCAGCGATTTCAGTTCCTCGGGGCGGCCGTACGACGCATCGGGCGCGAACGGCAGCACGCCGTCGTAGCCCCAGTTGCGCGTGCCCGGAAACGCGTTGATCGGCATCAGCTCGATCGCCGTCACGCCGACCGATGCGATGTCGGGCAGGCGCCGCTCGACGTTCGCATAGCCGCCGCATGCGCCGACGTGCAGCTCGTACAGCACGGTCTCGTGCCACGGCCGGCCGCGCCACGCCCCGTGCCGCCAGCGATACGCGGCCGGATCGACGACCTGGCTCGGGCCGTGCACGTCGGACGGCTGAAAGCGCGATGCGGGATCGGGCACGACGAGTTCGTCGTCGAGCCGATAACGATAGAGCGCGCCGGCGCCGACCGGCGCGACGAGCTCGAACCAGCCGTCGCCGGCGGCCGTCATCTCGAGCGTTTGCGCGCCGTGCAGCTCGACCTGCGCGCGGCGGCTGGCAGGCGCCCACAGACGAAAGCGCGTGTGGCCGGCATCGAGGCAGGTCGCGCCGAACGACAACTCGAACGCATGCGTGGACGACGAAGCGGCGGAATGGGACGTCATGGCGTTTCCTTCGAAGACAGGTCGGTCGGCACCGGCGCGACCGCGATCACGGCCGCGTGCGCGGCGACCTCGAGGCCGTCGGCGGGCCAGTCGCGCGGGCCGCCGTCGGGCGTCGCGGTGTCGACCAGCACGCGATACGCGAGCGCGGGCGGCGGCGGCTTGAACGTGATCGTCTCGGCCGACGCGTTCAGCATCACGAGCAGCGCCTCGGTGCGGCCCGTGCGGCCGGTGCCGACGCGCCGCATCGTCAGCGCGCGGCGCTCGCGATCCTGCCACGCGGGCACGCTGACCTCGTCGCCGTGCTCGTCGAACCAGGCGATCTCGCGCATGCCGGGCGCGCCGTCGCGGTCGCCGGACGGAAAGCGCGGCGTCGACATCACCGGATACATGCGCCGCAGCGCGGCGAGCCGCGACACGAAGCGCGTCATCTGCACGGCCTCCGGCTGCTGCGCGGCTTCCCAGTCGAGCCACGACAGCTCGTTGTCCTGGCAGTACGCGTTGTTGTTGCCGTGCTGCGTGCGGCCGAATTCGTCGCCGGCCACGAGCATCGGCGTGCCGAGCGCGGTAAACAGCGTCGCGAGCATCGAGCGCGCGACGCGGCCGCGCACGTCGCGGATCGCCGGATCGTCGGTCGGCCCTTCGACGCCCCAGTTCGCGCTGCAGTTGTCGTCGCGGCCGTCGCGGTTGCCTTCGCCGTTCGCCTCGTTGTGCTTGCCCGCATACGACACGACGTCGGCGAGCGTGAAGCCGTCGTGCGCGGTGACGAAGTTGATCGACGCCCACGTGCGGCGCCGCTGGTGGTTGAACAGGTCGGCCGAGCCCGCGAGCCGCGCGGCGAGCTCCGGGCGCTGGCCCGCGTCGCCGCGCCAGTAGCGCCGCACGGTGTCGCGAAAGCGGTCGTTCCATTCGGCGAAGCCGGCGGGATGGCGGCCGAGCTGATAGCCGCCGGGGCCGACGTCCCACGGCTCGGTGATCAGCTTGCGCTGCGCGAGCACCGGGTCCTGCCGCAGCGCATCGAAGAAACCCGCGCCGGGATCGAAGCCGTGATCCTCGCGGCCGAGCGTCACGCCGAGATCGAAGCGAAAGCCGTCGATGTTGAAGGCGGTCGCCCAGTAGCGCAGCGAGTCCATCACCATCTGCAGCACGCGCGGATGCGACAGGTTCAGCGTATTGCCGCAGCCGGTCTCGTCGACGTGATAGCGCCGGTCGTCCGGCACGAGCCGGTAGTAGCTCGCGTTGTCGAGGCCGCGCCACGACAGCGTCGGCCCGAGCTGGTTGCCTTCGCAGGTGTGGTTGTAGACGACGTCGAGCACGACCTCGATGCCGGCCGCATGCAGCTGACGGATCGCGATGCGCATCTCGTCGAGCCGCCGCGTCGACAGATACGACGGCTCGGGCGCGAAGAACGCCGCCGTGTCGTAGCCCCAGTAGTTGCGCAGTCCGCGGTTCAGCAGCTCGCGCTGCTGCAGGAACGCATGCACGGGCAGCAGCTCGACCGTCGTCACGCCGAGCGCGAGCAGATGATCGACGAAGGCCGGATGCGCGAGCGCCGCGAACGTGCCGCGCTCCGGCGCGCGCAACCCCGGCCGGCGCATCGACGCGCCGCGCACGTGCGTCTCGTAGATCACGGTGCTGTGCCACGGCACGCACGGGCGCCGGTCGTTGCTCCAGTCGAACGCCTCGTCGACGACGATGCACTTCGGCATCGCGGGCGCCGAGTCGCGCCGGTCCATCGACAGATCGCCGCGATTCGAATGCACGCGATACCCGAACAGCGCGTCGGACCAGCGGAAATGACCGAGCAGCTTGCGCGCGTACGGATCGATCAGCAGCTTGGTCGGATTGAAGCGATGGCCGGCCTGCGGCTGATACGGACCGTCCGCGCGAAAGCCGTAGACGGTGCCCGGATGCGCGCCGGGCAGGTAGCCGTGCCACACCTCGTCCGTGCATTCGGGCAGGTCGAGGCGCGCGAGCTCCTTGCGGCCGGTCGAATCGAAGATGCACAGCTGGATCCGGTGTGCGTGCGCGGAAAACACCGCGAAGTTCGTCCCGAGGCCGTCCCAGGTCGCGCCGAGCGGATAGCTGCGGCCGGGTTCCAGGCGAGGGGGCAGGGCGGTCGGCATGGGGGAAGTCTCCGTGTCGAGGGCGCCGTCGGTCATGCCGGGCTCAGCCATAGCGTGGCGAGCGGTGGCAGCCGTAGCGTGGCCGACCACGCCTCGCCGTGCGCAGGCACATCCTCCGCCCACACGGCGCCGTCGTTGCCGGCATTGGTGCCGCCGTAGACGGCGGCGTCGGTATTCATCAGTTCGCGCCACGCGCCGGGCGCCGGCAGCCCGACGCGATAGCCGGTGCGCGGCACGGGCGTGAAGTTGCAGACGGCGACGACGGTGTGCCCCGCATCGTCGCGGCGCGCGAACGCGAACACGCTGTTGTCGCGGTCGTCGCCGATCAGCCAGGCGAAGCCGGCCGCGTCGCAGTCGAGCGCATGCAGCGCGGGTTGCGCCGCATACGTGCGGTTCAGGTCGCGCACGAGCCGCTGCACGCCGCGATGCGCGGGCGCATCGAGCAGATCCCAGTGCGGCGTGCCGTCGTGCGCGAACTCGGCCCACTGCGCGAGTTCGCTGCCCATGAACAGCAGCTTCTTGCCGGGATGCGCCCACATGAAGCCGAAGTACGCGCGCAGCGTCGCGAGCCGCTGCCAGGCGTCGCCGGGCATTTTCGACGCGAGCGAGCCCTTGCCGTGCACGACCTCGTCGTGCGAGAGCGGCAGCACGAAGCGTTCGGAGAACGCATAGACGAGCCCGAACGTCATGCGGTCGTGGTGATAGCGGCGATGCACGGGATCCTCGTGCAGATACGCGAGCGTGTCGTGCATCCAGCCCATGTTCCACTTGAAGTCGAAGCCGAGCCCGCCGTCGCGCGTCGGCGCGGTGACGCCCGGCCACGCGGTCGATTCCTCGGCGACCGAGACGACGCCCGCCGGCGCATCGTCGCCGTGCAGCGTGTCGTTCAGCGCACGCAGGAACGCGACCGATTCGAGGTTCTCGCGGCCGCCGTAGATGTTCGGCACCCACTCGCCGGCCGCGCGCGAGTAGTCGCGATACAGCATCGATGCGACGGCGTCGACGCGGATGCCGTCGACGTGATAGCGGCGCGCCCATGCGAGCGCCGACGCGATCAGGAACGCGCCGACCTCGTTGCGGCCGACGTTGAACACGCAGGTGTGCCAGTCGGGATGCATGCCTTCGCGCGGGTCGGCATGCTCGTACAGCGCGCTGCCGTCGAACTGCGCGAGCCCGTGCGGATCGTCGGGGAAGTGCGCGGGCACCCAGTCGACGAGCACGCCGATGCCGGCCGCATGCGCGCGATCGACGAAGCGCGCGAAGCCCTCGGGCGGGCCGAAGCGCGCGGACGGCGCGAACTGCGCGAGCGGCTGGTAGCCCCACGAGCCGCCGAACGGATACTCGGCGATCGGCATGAATTCGACGTGCGTGAAGCCCATGCCGCGCACGTACGGAATCAGCCGCTCGGCGAGTTCGTCCCAGGTCGCATTGCGGTCCATCTGCTCGGGATAGCGCTGCCACGATTCCGGATGCACCTCGTAGATCGACCACGGCCGCCGGTAGCGGTCGCCGTGCGCGCGCGCCTGCAGCCACGCGTGGTCGTGCCAGGCGAAATCGTCGACGGCGCCGGTATCGGCGACGATCGACGCGGTGCGCGGCGGCGCCTCGGTCGCGCGCGCGCACGGGTCGGCCTTGTGCGGCAGCACGCGCCCGTCGGCCGCACGCAGCTCGTACTTGTAGCGCTCGCCCGCGCCGATCCCCGGCACGAACAGCTCCCACACGCCCCACGGCAGACGCAGCCGCATCGGATGACGGCGGCCGTCCCACGCGTTGAAGTCGCCGACGACCGACACGCGTTGCGCGTTCGGCGCCCAGACCGCGAAGCGTACGCCGTCGACGCCGTCGATGCAGGTCGGCACCGCGCCGAGGCAGTCGAGCACCGCGAACGGGTTGCCGGCCGCGAAGCGCGCGAGCGCCGCGTCGTCGAGCAGCAGCCCGAACGCGTAAGGGTCGTCGATCACGTGCCGCGCGCCCGGCCACTCGACCGCGAGCCGATAGCGGCCGTCGTGCGCGAGCGCGCCGGCGAAGCAGCCCGCGTCGTCGACGCGCGCGAGCGTGCCGAGTTCGGCGCCGTCCGGCGCCAGCACGCGCACGTGCTCGGCGCCGGGCAGCAGCGCGCGCACGATCGTGCGGCCGTCGTGCGCGTGCGGGCCGAGGCACGCGAACGGATCGGGATGGCGGGCGCCGAGCAGCGCGTCGATGTCGGCGCGGTCGAACAGCGCGTCGGTCATGACTCGTCTCCGTCTTCGGCGCCGCGATGTTCGAGCAGCCGCTCGACGAGCGCCGCGAGGCCGCCGACCGGCACGCAGAGCCAGTCGGGACGGTTCGCGGCCTCGTAGCAGAGCTCGTACGACGCCTTGTCGATGAGGAACAGCGCGAGCAGCCGGTCGGTGTAGCGCGGATCGACGAAGCGCACCGGCGCATGCTCGGCGGCTGCGCGATAGCAGTCGACGAACGCGTCGGCGGCCGCGCGACCGAAGCGCTCGAACAGTGCACGCTTGCGGTCGGCCGCCTGCGGCGGCGCTTTCTCGATCGCGAACTGCCCGGTCGCGCTCACGTACGACAGCGAGCGCAGGAAGCCGGCCACGTCGCGCAGCGGGTGCGACTTCGCGCGGCGCCGCTCGAGCGCGCGCGCGGGCTCGCCTTCGAAATCGATCAGCAGCGCGTCGCCCTGCACGTCGAGCACCTGCCCGAGATGGAAGTCGCCGTGAATGCGCGTGCAGTGCGCGTCGAGCGTGCGCGGCACGAGTTCGCCGAGCGCGCGCACGGCCGCGTCGCGCGACGCGAGCAGCCGTTCGGCGGCCGCGCGCGTGTCGGCGTCGAGGCCGTCGAGCCGCGTGCCGAGACAGGCGAGCGCCTGCTCGAACGACGCGATCGCGTCGGCGCACCAGCCGTCGACGTGCTCGGGCGTCGCGCGCTCGGGCGCGAACGCCGGATCGTCGGACGGCTGCGCGAGTGCGACATGCAGCTCGCCGAGCCGCTTGCCGACGACACCGGCGAACGCCGCATAGCCGAGCAGCGCGTCCGTCTCGGCGTCCGGCTCGGTCGTGTCGGCGTCGTCGGCGGCCGGCAGCGCGAGCTCGTCGACGGCGCGTTTCAGGAAGTCGAACGAACGCGTCCACGCATCGCCCTGGTTGTCGACGAAGCGCTGCAGGATCGCGACCGTATGCGGGCGCCCGTCCGGATCGACGTGCACGACTTCGCCGGCGAGCGCGGCGGTGTTCTGGTAGCCGATGCGCGTCAGATGCCGGCTCATCTCCGCTTCGGGATGCACGCCGTGCGCGACCTTGCGCACGAGCTTCAGCACGATCGCCTCGCCGATCACGAGCGAGCTGTTGCTCTGCTCGGCCGCGAGCCAGCGCACTTCGGCCTCGTCGCCGGGGTCGAGCGACGCGAGCGCGGCCTCGGGCAGGAACGCGAGATGGCCGCCGTCGGACGTCGGCACCGTCGCGCCCGCGCGCAGCTTGCGCAGCATCCCGTGCGCGAAGGCGGGCAGCGCGAACGCGTCGGTCAGATAGCCGACCGTATGGCCGCGCCGCACGCGCGCGAGCGCGAGCTGCGCGAACAGCGGGCCGGAGGTTTCGCCGCCCCACGCGACCGCAAGCGGCACCACGTAGCGCTCGGCGTGGCTGTCGCCGCGCACCGTCACGCAGGCTTCCGCGTACTGGAACGATTCGCCCGGAATCGGCGTGACGACGTTCAGGCGCGCGTCGGCGATGGTGCGGTCCTTCGACGCGAACCAGCGCCGCCGCGTGAGCCACGACGCGAGCGCGTCGTGCGCGAGCGTGTGCAGCTGCGCGACGTCGGGCCGCGTGTCGCCGCGCCGCATCACGAGCGTCACGTATTCGGGCAGCGGTTCCGCATGCGGCTGCCGCCAGGCGGGCTCGCGGCCGTGCGCGGACAGCACGAACCAGAGGAAGCCGTACGGCGGAAAGGTGAGCAGATACGGGAGCTGGCCGACGGGCGGGAACGGCGAGTCCGAGGTCATCTCGATCGGCACGCGGCCCGCGAATTCGGACAGGTCGAGTTCGACCGCCTGCGACGCGCGCGACAGGTTCGCGACGCAGAGCACCGGGTCGTGCCCCTCGAGTTCGCGCAGATAAGCGAGCACCTTGCGGTTCTCCGGGCGCAGGAAGCGGATCGAGCCGCGCCCGAACACCTGCGTCGCGCGCCGCGTCGCGAGGATGCGCCGCGTCCAGTTCAGCAGCGAATGCGGGTCGCGCGTCTGCGCTTCGACGTTGATCGCGTCATAGCCGTACAGCGAACCCATGACGGGCGGCAGCACGAGCAGTTCCGGGTCGGCGCGCGAGAAGCCGCCGTTGCGGTCGGACGACCACTGCATCGGCGTGCGCACGCCGTCGCGGTCGCCGAGATGGATGTTGTCGCCCATGCCGATCTCGTCGCCGTAGTAGATGACGGGCGTGCCGGGCATCGACAGCAGCAGCGAATTGATCAGCTCGATGCGGCGCCGGTCGCGCTCCATCAGCGGCGCGAGCCGGCGCCGGATCCCGAGGTTCAGCCGCGCGCGGCGGTCGCTCGCGTAGGTCTGCCAGAGCAGGTCGCGCTCGGAATCGGTGACCATCTCGAGCGTGAGCTCGTCGTGATTGCGCAGGAACACGGCCCACTGGTTGCTCGGCGCGAGCGCCGGCGTCTGCCGCATGATGTCGATGATCGGAAAGCGGTCCTCGCTCGCGATCGACATGTAGATGCGCGGCATCAGCGGAAAGTGGAACGCCATGTGGCATTCGTCCTCGTTGCCGAAGTATTCCTGCACGTCCTCCGGCCACTGGTTCGCTTCGGCGAGCAGCATCCGGTTCGGATACTCGGCGTCGATCGTCGCGCGGATCCGCTTCAGGATCGCGTGCGTCTCCGGCAGGTTCTCGTTGTTCGTGCCTTCGCGCTCGACGAGATACGGCACCGCGTCGAGGCGCAGCCCGTCGATGCCGAGGTCGAGCCAGAAGCGCATGACCTGCAGCACTTCGCGCACGACGGCCGGGTTGTCGAAGTTCAGGTCCGGCTGGTGCGAATAGAAGCGGTGCCAGTAGTACTGGCCCGCGACCGGATCGTGCGTCCAGTTCGACGTCTCGGTGTCGAGAAAGATGATGCGCGTGCCGGCGTATTTCGTGTCGGTGTCGGACCACACGTAGTAGTTGCGGTACATCGAGCCCGGCTTCGCGCGCCGCGCGCGCTGGAACCACGGATGCTGGTCCGACGTATGGTTGATCACGAGCTCGGTGATCACGCGAATGCCGCGCGCATGCGCTTCGCGGATGAAGCGGCGCACGTCGGCGAGCGTGCCGTAGTCGGGATGCACGTCGCGATAGTCGGAGATGTCGTAGCCGTCGTCGCGGCGCGGCGACGGATAGAACGGCAGCAGCCAGATCGCGTCGACGCCGAGTTCCGCGATGTAGTCGAGCTTCGCGATCAGGCCGGGGAAGTCGCCGATGCCGTCGTTGTTCGAGTCGAAGAACGACTTCACGTGCACCTGGTAGATGATCGCGTCCTTGTACCACAGCGGATCGTCGGCGCAGAGCGCGGGCGCGGGCCGGCGCACGCGGCGCTGGCGCGGCGAGCCGGCGTGCGGATGCGACGCGAACTGCGCGCGCCGCACGTCGTCGAGGGAATCTTCGCGTTTCATCTTCCATGTCCTCCCGACGAGCGACGGTCGTCGTCCGTGGCGGGTCGGTGTGCCCGCGCCGCGCCGGCGGCGGGCGCCAGTCGCCAGATCGTGTAAGGCCGCACGTGCGGATCGAGCGACACGTATTGCCGATGGCCGCGCCACGTCGTCGGATGCGCGGCATCGTGTTCGTGCGCGTCGAGCGGCTCGCCTTCGACGAGCCCGAGGCCGCGCCACAGCGCGCCGTCGAGCGTGAAGTTCGCGGCCTGCGGGTGCCATGGATCGAGGCTGATCGCGACGACGACCACGCTGTCGAACGCGGGCGTCGCCTTCATGAACACGAGCACCGCGTCGTTGTCGGCGTCGACGAACGTGATGCCGAGATGCGTCTGCAGCGCGCGGTTGTCGCGCCGCGCGCGGTTCAGCCGCGCGATCTCGGCGCCGATGTGCGCGGCCTTGCTCCAGTCGCGCGCGCGCAGTTCGTACTTCTCCGCGTCCGCGTATTCCTCGCTGTTCGGCAGCGGCGCCGATTCGCCGAGCTCGAATCCCGAATACATGCCCCATGCGCCGGACAGCGTCGCCGCGAGCGCCGCGCGGATCACGAACTGCGTGCGCGGCGCGTTCTGCAGGTGGCGCGGATTGATGTCCGGCGTGTTCACGAAGAAATTCGGCCGGAAGTACTCGCGTGCGGGGCCTTGCGTCAGTTCGGTCAGATACTCGATGAACTCGCGCTTCGATTCGCGCCACGTGAAGTAGGTGTACGACTGCGAGAAGCCGAGCTTCGCGAGGCGGCCCATCATCCCGGGCCGCGTGAACGCCTCGGACAGGAACACGACGTCCGGATGGCGGCCGCGAATGTCGGCGATCATCCACGCCCAGAACGGCAGCGGCTTCGTATGCGGATTGTCGACGCGGAAGATCCGCACGCCCGCGTCGATCCAGAACTGCACGACGTCGCGCAGCGCGAGCCACAGGCCGGGCAGCGCGTCGGGCGCGTAGAAGTCGGGGTTGACGATGTCCTGATAGCGCTTCGGCGGATTCTCCGCATAGCGCAGCGAGCCGTCCGGACGCCATGCGAACCAGCCGGGGTGCGCCTTGAGCCACGGATGATCGGGCGAGCACTGGATCGCGAAGTCGAGCGCGATCTCGAGCCCGTGGTCGCGCGCCGCGTCGATCAGCCGGCGGAACGAATCGAGCGTGCCGAGCTGCGGATGCACGGCCGTGTGGCCGCCGTCGGGCGAACCGATCGCGTACGGGCTGCCGACGTCGTCGGGTGCGGCCTGCAGGCTGTTGTTGCGCCCCTTGCGCGCCGTCGTGCCGATCGGATGGATCGGCGGGAAATACAGCACGTCGAAGCCCATGTCGCGAATGCGCGGCAGGTGCGCGATCACGTCGTCGAAGGTGCCGTGCCGATCCGGATCGTTGCTCGCCGAACGCGGGAACATCTCGTACCAGCTCGAGAAGCACGCGGCGCGGCGGTCGACGTCGACCGGATAGACGGTGTCGTCGTGCGTGACGAACGGCCGGTAGCGCAGCGCGGCGACCGCATCGGCGAGCGCGGGCGCGCCGAGCAGCGCGAGCCGGTCCTCCGGTGACGCGCGTTTGAATTCCTTCGTCAGCTGCTCGATGCGCGCGCGCGCCTGCGGATCGACCGGATCGGCGAGCTTCGCGGCGGTCGCGAGCAGCAGCTGCGCCTCGCGCAGTTCGAGCGACACGTCCTGGCCGGCCGCACGCTTTTTCGCGACGTCGTCGACGAGCGAGGCCCAGTCGTCGCGCCACGCGATCACGCGGAATTCGTGACGGCCGAGCCGGTCGAGCGTCACCTGCGCGCGCCAGCGATCGTTCGGCTCGGCGACGAACGGCACCTCGCGCCAGTCGCTTTCGCCGGCCGCGCGCCACGCGAGCACGGCCGCGAGATGCGCATGGCCGTCCGAGAAGATCGACGCGCGCACGACGAGCGTATCGCCGACTACGCGTTTCACCGCGAAACGTCCGCCGTCGACGGCCGGCTCGACGCGCTCGATCGCGATCCGGTCGGCGACGAGCGCGGCCGACAGCGCGTCCTGGTCGCGTTCGGGGTCCGCGGGCAGCGTCGCGGGCGGCGCGCGCCGCGCGTCGCGCAGCGCGCAGGCGCCGGGCGCGAGCGTGAATGCGTCGAGCGCGGCCGGCGCGTGCGACGGCGCGTCGTTCGGCGTCGCCACGTGCGTGAAGCCGCCCGGCACGCCGGGCAGGATCGTCGCCGGATCGACGCGCGCTTCGGCGTCGAGATCGGGGTTCAGCGCGATCAGCAGCGCGTCGTCGTCGTATTCGAGCGACGCGCTCGTGCCGCGCAGCAATACGGTCGCCGGTGCGTCGGGCGCGCTCAGCTGCAGCAGTTCGCCGCGTGCGGCCGCGACCGGCGTCGCGCGGCGCCAGGCGTTCGCGTCGGCGAGCGTGCTCGACAGATCGAAGCGCGCGGCGTCGAACGCGGCGCGGTAGCGCGCGGCGCTCGTATCGCGCGCCATCAGCGGCAGCGCGACGCCGCGCTCGAAGCCCATCGGCACGAGCCAGCCCGTGCCGACTGCGGCGGCCGTCCACAACGCGCGGCGATAGGCCCGTGCGACGCGCTCGTCGGGCGCATCGCGCCAGTCGTCCGCGAGACGCGGGCCGTCGAACGCGTCGGGAAACGCGATCGGCGCGCCGATGCGGCGCAGGAAGCGGTGCTCGTCGACGAACCACGGCGCGCGCAGATCCCACCAGCGCGCGGACGAGAACACGGCGTCGAAGCCAGCCGATTCGAGCGGCGCGAGCGCGTCGCGCGCATGGCCCGGCACGCCGGCGATCAGCGCCAGCGACGGCCGCACGCGCTGCAGCGCGGCGCGCCACTGCGCCCACCACGCGGCCGGCAGGTGCTGCGGCGCATCGACGAGAAAGCCCGCGGCGCCGGCCTGCGCATAGGCCGTCAGATGCGCGCGCCACCACGCCGACAGCGCATCGCGCGCCTCGTCGTCGGTCAGGTTCGCGTGCGCGATGTCCTGCGCGTGCGCGGCGCTGCGCGGGTCGATCAGCGCGTCGTCGTGCGCGCGCTCGACGTACCAGTGCGGATGCGCGGCGCGCAGCGGGTTGTCGCGCGCGACGCGCTCCGGCACGACTTCGAGCAGCACGCGCAGCCCGTGGCCGTGCGCGAGCTGCGCGAGCCGCGCGAAGGTGTCGAGTGCGCTGTCGCGCGTGCCGAACACGTCGGCGGGCCGGTCGAAATCCGCGACGTGGCGCGGAAAGCCGGCGGGGCTCGACGCCCAGAACGCGCCGACGAGCACATGATCGAAGCCCATCCCCGCGACATGCGCGAAGGTCGCCGACCATGCGTCGAGCGGCCCGACGAGGCGGGCGTCGCAGAAGTAGAGATGGGGAGCGAAGGTCGGCACAGGTTCCATGTGGGCGTCGGCAGGCAGCGAGGGCGATCAGGGCGCAAGCCGAACGCAACGCGCGTGCCCGCTCCGCGCAGCCCCGCGCGACAACGCCGGCGCCGCACCACGCCGATGCGGCCCTGTCGTTTTTACATGGGGTGCGTACCGGGAAGGGAACGCGCGGCGCGTGCGGCGCACGCTTACATGCGTGGCACGGAGCGGATGTCCGTGCTGTCGCCGAGCGCCGAGGCGTCGTCCGCCTCGGGCAGCGGCGCGCCGGCGTCGTAGCGCACGATCGCGCCGCGCTCGATGCGGTGCGGGAAGTCGGGCGGCGCGTCCACCGTATCGCCGAAGCAGGCGCGCACGTACGCGCGCAGCAACGCGACGCGCGCGTTCGGGCCGCGTGCGGCGCAGGTCGACGGGCCGTCGGCGAACGACGCGTCGCATTCGACCTCGCCGCCGCGCCGCACGATGCGCAAGTCCGTGACGCGATCGAGCACGGCGCCCGCGTCGGCCCACGAGCGCGACGGCGTGAAGTGCGCATCGAGCCGGCGCAGCGCGTCGCACGCGGCCGTCACGACCACGGTCGGCGTGACGGCCGTGAAGCGCAGCGTGTCTTCGTGGTCGGCGCAGAGGCCGCGCACGCACCAGTAGTCGAGCGCGGTTCCGTCGAGTTCGTCGATCTGCATGGAGCTCTCCGTCGTCAGGGGGCGTCTTTGCGCGCAAGCGGCGTGCCCGGCCGGTCGAACGGCGCGGCGGCCGGCTCCGGCGCCGGCTGCGGCGCGCGCATGCGCGCGACGAGCGGATAGTGATCGGACGCGTGCCGCGCGCGGGCGCTGCGATGGACCGCGACGTCGACCAGCAGCTCGCCCGGATGGACCCAGATCCGGTCCAGCGAGAACAGCGGGCAGACGGTCGGGAACGTGCGCGGCGCGGGCGCGCGCCGGAACCGCGTGACGAGCGCCTGCAACGCGCGGCCGCGCACGAACCATTCGTTGATGTCGCCGAGCAGGATCACCGGCATCGCGCCGGTGTCGAACGCCGCGAGCAGCCGCTGCACCTGCGCGCTGCGCTCGCGCGCCGACAGCCCGAGATGCGTCGCGACGACGCGCAGCGGGCCGCTACGGCAGTCGATGTCGGCGTCGAGCGCGCCGCGCGGCTCGCGCTGATGGAACGACAGATCGAGCGTGCGCGCCGCGCGGATCGGATAGCGCGACAGCACCGCGTTGCCGTAACGGCGCTCGGCCGTGTCGATCGTCGGGCCGGCCGCCGCGTGCATGCCGGTCGCGTCGCGCAGATGCGCGAGCACGTCGGGCGCGCGCGTGCCGCCGAGCGGCACTTCCTGCAGCGCGATCACGTCCGCGTCGAGTTCCTCGATCACCGCGGCGATGCGATCGGCCGCGCGCGCATGCCACGGGCCGTAGCCGCCGTGGATGTTGTACGTCGCGATGCGCAGGTCGCGGCCGCCCGGCGCGGCCGCGGGCGGCGCGGGGGCCGTGACGACTTCGGGCGGCGCTGCCGCGTGCCGGATCAGCGCCATCGCCGCAGCATCCTGACGAGCAGCGCCGACACGCCGACGAGCGCGATGCCGATCGCCGCGAGCCACGCGAACGCGCTCGGCCCCGGATGGCTGAACGCGGCGAGCAGCTGGTTCGCGAAGACCACCGTGAGCACGATGCCGGGCAGCATGCCGATCGCCGTGCCGATCACGAAGTCGCGCAGCCCGATATGCGACGCGCCGGCGACGAGGTTGACGACCGTAAACGGCGCGATCGGCAGCAGCCGCAGCACCGTCATCGCGACCACGCCGCGTTTGCCGAGATGCTCGCTGAGCCGGTTCGCGCGCGCGCCGGCGAGCCGGCGCACCGCATCGCGGCCGAGCCAGCGGCCGAGTCCGTAGGTCGCGACCGCGGCCATCAGCGTGCCCGCGCCCGCATAGGCGAAACCGGGCCACGCGCCGAACACGAGGCCGGTCGCGGCGATCAGCAGCGTGATCGGCACCGCGAGCGTCGCCGCAATCACGTAGCCGAGCAGCAGCAGCACGGGCGCGGCCGGCAGTCGCGACATGCCGGCGGCCGCATGCGCGAGCGACGCGACGTTCAGGCGCTCGCCGAGCGGCGAGAAGCGCCACGTGAGCGCGAGCGCGGCGATCAGCAGCACGATCGCACCGAGCACGAGGAAGCGCGCGCTGAGCGTGCGGTGCTGTTCGCGCGGCACGAACTCGCGGATCAGCCGGTCGGGCTCGATCGGCTGCTCGGGATCGAGCCACGCGCTGACCGGCACGAGCGCGTCGAGCTGCGGCGCGACCGAGGGATCGAGCGTGCGCAGCGAACGGCCGCGGTCCTTGCGCAGCCGGTCGAGCGCGTCGTTCGGCCGCTCACCGCGCGCGAGCGCATCCGCGAACGCGTCGGCGACGGCCGCGGGCGTCGTGCCGAGATGCTCGGCCAGCAGACGGTCGCGCGTGCCGGCGATCGCGGCGCGCACGCGCGCGTCGCCGGCCGCGACCAGCGCGACGCAGCATTCGGTGTCGAGCAGCATCGAGCGGTTGTTCAGGTTCGCGCTGCCGATCATCAGGCATTCGTCGTCGACGATCGCGACCTTGCTGTGCACGTTGACGCAGCCGTCGCCGAGCCCGTCGACGTGCGGATACAGCAGCCGGTAGCGCCCGAAGCGGTCCGCCGCGACGAGCGTCGCGTGCAGCCGCGCGCGCAGCACGCCCATCGTCGCTTCCTGCAGCCAGCCGCTCTGCACGCGCGGCGCGACGACCGTCACGTCGGGCCCGTCGTCGTCGGCGAGGCGCGCGGACAGCGTCTCGCGCACGACGGCCGCGGTGAAGTACTGATTCTCGAGATACAGATGGCGGCGCGCGGTGCGGATCGTGTCGGCGACCAGTTCGCGCACCTGGCTCACCGGCGCCGCGTCGCGATGGCGCGGCGCCGTATAGGCGATGCCGAGCTGCACGTCGCGCACGTCGACCTGCGCGCCGGGCGGCCACGGGTCGGGATCGTCGTCGCGTTCGAGATGCTTGTGCGCGCGGATCGCGATCGGCCGGCCGCATGCGCGCAGCCAGCGCGCGCGTGCCTGCTCGCCGATCGCGGCGGCCGCGTCGCCGTCGAACATCGTGTGCACGTCGTGGAACGGACCGTACGGCATGCCCTGTTCGTCGCGCCGGCGCGGGTCGTCCGCCGCATGCGCGGGCGTGTCCCAGCGCGCGCGTGTGAGATCGAGGCCGCCGACGAACGCGAGCCGGTCGTCGATCACGACGAGCTTCTGATGATGCGACGCGCCGCGCGGATGCGCATCGTCGAGCCGGAACACGATCCCGCGATGCGCGCGCCAACCCGCGCGATAGACGGGCGGCCAGTCGCGTTCGAGCGCGTAGATCATCGCGAAGTCCCACGCGAGCACGTAGATCCGCAGGTTGTGCCGGCGCGACGCGAGCGCGTGCAGGAACGCCGCGAGCGTATCGGGGAAGCCGTCGTCGGCGCCGCCCGGCATGAGCCGCATCCGGCTGTCGACGTCCCAGCCGAGGATGAATACCGTATGGCGCGCACGCAGGAGCGCGGCGCGCAGCGTCGAGAAATACGCGTCGCCGTCGATCAGCGTCGCGAAGCGGTCCGCATGGCGGATCGTGTCGCAGTTGCGGCCGACCTCGAGCAGGCCGTGCCGGACGATCGCGTCGCGCTGTGCGGCGCCGCTCTGCGCGTCGTCGGCACGCGCGGGGCCGGCCGTCGCGAAGCCGGTGCGCGAGCCGCGGGCCGGCACGATCATCGTGCGTCGACGTCCCGGTCGCCGTCGATGCGCTGCAGCAGCACGTCGCAGCGTGCGCGCAGCGCCTGCATTTCCGGCGAATGCGCGTCGAGGCGTACGCGCTCGCCGTCGGCCGGCTGGCCGTGCGCCGTCGCGACCTCGTAGATGCCTTCCGCGATCGCCGAGGCGGCTTCGACGATGCGGATGCGGTCGAGCCAGTCGCATTCGGCGTGGTGGTACGCGAGCCACGCGCGCAGCGCGCCGACGACCTGGCTGATCGTGAGCCACGCGCCGGAACGCATGCGCGCGGCCAGTTGACTGGTGACGAGATACGAAAGCAGATCGGTCTGGGTCACACGAGACTCCTTGACGAAGTGTCGGGACGGCAGATCCGTACGCCGGCGAGGTTTTGCAGCGTCCGGCAGATCGCCGCGAATTCCACCGGGCTCGTTCGCGAGAACGAGACCGAGATGTCGTCGGTGTCCGGATCGTCGTCCGACTGCTGGACGATGAACCGCTTCACGCGCACGTGCCGCGTGCCGAGCGCGTCGTGCAGCGTGCGCAGCGTGAGCCCGCCGCGCTCGACGACGAGCCGCAGCGTGCGCTGTTGCCGCTGCGCGATGAAGCGGCGTTCGAGCGGCTTCACGCCCGCGAGGATCACGAGCACGATGACCGTCGCGCCGACCGACGCGACGATCATGCCGCCGCCGACCGCGAGACCGACGCCGGCGACGGCCCAGAGGCTCGCCGCCGTCGTCAGCCCGCGCACCACTTCGCCGCGCAGCAGAATCGAACCGGCGCCGAGAAAGCCGATGCCGGACACCACCTGCGCGGCGACGCGCGACGGATCGAGTACGACGCCGTTGCGGCCGGCGACGTCTTCGAAACCGTAGGTCGACACGAGCATCGTCAGCGCGGAGCCGACGCACACGAGCATGTGCGTGCGCAGGCCGGCGGCCCAGTTCAGCCGCTCGCGCTCGAGGCCGATCACGCTGCCGAGCAGCGCAGCGAGCAGCAGGCGTCCGAGGAGTTCGACGTGGCCGATCATCGCGTGTCTCCCGAGGTGGTGCCGACCCGGTGCCGGGACGGTTCGATGCCACGGGGATGCAAGCGGCGTGCCGGTTCGCCGCGCGCGGGTACGCCGCGTGCGCGCGCAGCATCGGGCGCGCGCGGCCGTCGTGCGGCGCGCATTTTTTTCAGGTGATCGCAGATAAGCACAGGAGGCCATCGTGCAGCATCAACAGGACGCACAGGTACGCGATCCGTATCGCGGCCACGAGATCCGCGTGTGGGCGCGGCGCAACGAGCGCGGCGCATGGCGCGACGAAGTGCAGCTCTACGTCGACGGCGCGCGCATCGAGCTGATCGTGCCGGAGCCGGCCGGCCCCGAATGGCTGACCGAGGACGAAGCGCTGCGTGCGGGCGTCGAGCGCGGCCGCTATCTGGTCGACAAGCGCGTCGACGACGACTGACGGCACGGCGCTTGCGGCGCTTCTGCGACTGTGCGGCCGCGCGGCGGCCGCTTGCCGGGAGACACGATGGACGACGACACGCGCATCCTCCATATCTATCGCTACGACCCCGATCGGGACGCGGCGCCTTACATGCAGCGCTACGAGATCGCCGTGCAGCCCGACGACCGGATGCTGCTCGACGTGCTCGGGCGCCTCAAGCGCGAAGACGAAACGCTCGCGTATCGCCGCTCGTGCCGCGAAGGGATCTGCGGCTCCGATGCGATGAACATCAACGGCTCGAACGGGCTCGCGTGCCTGACCAACATGAAGACGCTGCCGCGCGAGATCACGCTGCGCCCGCTGCCGGGGCTGCCGGTCGTGCGCGACCTGATCGTCGACATGACCGATTTTTTCAATCAGTACCACTCGATCAAGCCGTATCTGATCAACGACACGCCGCCGCCCGAGCGCGAGCGCCTGCAGTCGCCGGCCGAGCGCGATCAGCTCGACGGGCTGTACGAATGCATCCTCTGCGCGTGCTGTTCGACGCAGTGTCCGACGTTCTGGTGGAATCCGGACAAGTTCGTCGGGCCGGCCGGGTTGCTGCAGGCCTACCGCTTCATTGCCGATTCGCGCGATCTCGCGACCGGCGAGCGGCTCGACAACCTCGAGGATCCGTATCGGCTGTTCCGCTGCCGGACGATCATGAACTGCACGAGCGTGTGTCCGAAGGGACTGAATCCGGCGCGCGCGATCTCGAACATTCGCGCGATGCTGGTGCGGCGCGCGGTGTAGCGGGCGGGGCGAGGGCGGCGATCGGGGAGCGCTTGCGGGCAGGTGCGTGATGCGGTGGCGGCGATGGTGCGCGCGAGGCGGTGTCTCGGTGGCGCGCGCGTCGTGATCGAATGCGTGTTTGCCGTGATTGTCGGTATGCGCAGGCCCGCGTTGGCGTGCAGTCCTGTTCCAGTGCGCGGGCGAACGTGACGGGCGGTGAGCCGTGGCGGTCCTGCCCGGCGATGTTTTTCGCTAGCGATGACAAGAAGCGTTACGGGTATTGTTGCAAAAGCAACTAGTCGAGATTGAACGCGTGGTCCGTATGCGTGTTGCTGTCGGCATCACCCTGAGTTTGGCGTAGTCTCCTGCGTGCCTGCGTGCCTGCGTGCCTTCGTTCAGCGTCGCACCGCCCGTCTCCCTCCTCATCGATGAATCGCCGCACGCAGTCTGCGCACGTCCTGCGTCGACACCGGCGCCGCGCGATTGCCCCATGCGCCGCGCACGTAGCTGACGACGGCCGCGATCTCGCTGCTCGTCAGCGCGCCGCGCATCGCCGGCATGCGCCGCACGCCGCTACGATCGTCGCCCGGCGCCGGACGCGCGCCTTCGACGACGATGCGGATCGCGCTCGTCGGATCGGCCGCGACGACGACCGGATTGCCGGCGAGCGGCGGCCCATGATCGGGCACGCCCGCACCGTCTGCGCCGTGACAGCGCGCGCAAAAGCTCGCATACACGCCCGCGCCGGGCGCCTGCTGGCCGCCTTCGGGGCGCGGGCCGGCGACAGTCAGCCGCGGCATGCCGACGCCGAGCGGATTCGTCGCGGCGGTCGGCTGCGCCGGCAGCGACTTCAGATAGACGGCGATCGCGTGACGATCGGCGTCGCTCAGCAGCGCGGTGCTTTCGCCGACGACGGGCGCCATCGCGCCGAACACGGCGCCATGCCGCGTGTGGCCGTCGCGCAGGAATGCGGCGATGTCGTCGACGGACCAGCGGCCGAGCCCGTCGCGGTCCGCACCGGTCAGGTTCGGCGCGAACCAGTGATCGGTCACGCCGCCCGTCAGAAACTTCGCGCTGCGCTCGTCGTAGCCGCGCTCGTTGTACGCGGGGCCGCGCGGCGTATGGCAGGCGCCGCAGTGGCCGAGCCCCTGCACCAGGTACGCGCCGCGGTTCCATGACGCGGAGCGCGACGGCGACGGCACGAAGCGTTCGTCGTTCGCGAACACCATGCGCCACAAGCCGAGCGCCCAGCGCTGGTTGAACGGAAACGGCAGCGCCGTGCGCTTGCCGGCCTGCGGCGACGGCGCGACGCCGTGCATGAAATACGCGTAGAGCGCGCGCACGTCGTCCGGATGGAGCCGCGCGAACGAGGCGTACGGCATCGCCGGATAGAGATTGCTGCCGTCCGCGCGCACGCCGCGCCGCAACGCATCGTCGAACTGCTGCAGCGTGTAGCGGCCGATCCCGTGCACAGGATCGGGCGTGATATTGGGCGCATAGATCGGACCGAACGGCGAATTCACCGGCTGTCCGCCCGCGTAGGGCGTGTGGTCGGCCGCGTCGTGACACGCGGAGCAGTCGCCGGCATGGGCGAGATAGCGGCCGCGCTCGATCAATGCGGCGTCGGCGTCCGCGGCGGCGGCCGCGACGAGCGGCCGGCGCGTGTCGTCGTGCGTCGACGCATCCGGCGCCGCGGCGCCGGTTCCCGACGCAGCCGATGCGGACGCTTGCACGTCCGACGCAGCGCCGCCGACTGCCGCGCCGCCGTGCCGCGCGGACAGCCGCGCATCGCGCTCCGCGCGCGCGGACATCGCCGCTTCGGCCGGCGCGCGAATCCGCGTGAAGCGCCATCCGGACGCCGGCTCGGGCGCGGACGCGGCCGAGGCCGCATCGGCCGTATCGCGTTGCGCGCTGCCGTCGTCGAGCGGATCACAGCCCGCGAGCGCGACGCCGAGCGCGAGCGCGACGGCCGCCGACCGGCACACGCCGCGCCGGCGCAATCGAAACGGGAAGCGAGCGGACGAGATCAGCGCCATGGACTGCACGGCCCCACGAAACCTGTGACGATCCCGGTAAACACGAGACCGACGACGAACCCGAGCGCGGCGAGCATCGCGCAGCGGACCAGAAACCGCGTGCTGTCGTCGCGCGTGGCCGCGCGGATGTCCGGATCGTCGGGCCGGCGCCAGACACGCGCGATCCACGCCGCGCACGCGGCCGCGAGCGCGAACGCGCCGCCCGCGATGAGCGCGAGCCAGACGCCGACGTGCGCCCAGCGCGGCGCGAGCTGCGCGACGCCGAGCGGATAGCACGCGGTCGACGCGAGCGTCTCGGACGCGGCCATCTGCGCGAACCACAGCGCAGGCGCGCCGACGAGCCCGGCCGCGATCGCGAACAGCGGCATCAGCGAACGGCGGGCGCGTATCATCCGGGCCTCCTGAGCCAGTACGGCGTCACGTACAGCGCGGTGAAGATGAACAGCCAGACGAAATCGACGAAGTGCCAGTACAGCGCGCCGACGCTCAGCGCGACGCGCCGCTCGCGGTCGAAGAAACCGGCCGCGGTCCAGCCCGCGAGCAGCGCGAGGATCGCGAGCCCCGCGACGACGTGCGCGAGGTGAAAGCCCGTGATCGTGAAATACAGGCTGCCGTACAGATGGGCGGTCGGCCCGTACGGATGGTCGCGCCATTCGTGGAGCTGCACGAGTGCGAACGCGACGCCGAGCACGAGCGCGACGGCGAGCGCGGCGACGGCACGCGGCCGGCGGCCGGCGCGCACCGCCCGTTCGGCGAGCCAGACGAACACGCTGCTCGACAGCAGCACGGCCGTGTTGACGCCGGCGAGCCCGAGCTTCGGCATCCCTTCGGGCGGCCACGGCGCGGCCGACTGCGACTGCAGGTAGAAATAGCTGAACAGCAGATAGCCGAACAGGCCGGCTTCGGTCACGACGAGCGTCAGCACGCCCCACCAGCCGCCCGCGCGCTTGCCGCAGCTGCCGACCGGCAGCGGCGCGTTATACGGCGCGGGCGCGGCCGGCGGCGCTGCGGCAGCGGCCGGCTCGTGCATCATGAACGGTGCGGGCGGCGGCACGCCGTCGCGCTCGGGCGCCGCGGCGCGCTGGCCGAGCGAGCGGCGCGGCCACAGCCACGCGCCGAGCGCGATCGCGCAGCCGAGCGTGGCGATGGCGACGAGCGTCGGCGAGCGCACCAGCATCGCGGCGAACACGGCCGTCGCGAGCAGCGACAGCACGAACGGCACGCAGGTGTCCTCCGGCATCTTGAGGATCGCGCTCGGCGTCGCGGCGAGCGGCGACACCGCGAGCGCCTCGCGCCCGTCGGCGAGCCGGTAGCCGACGCGCAGGCTCGAGCGGCGCGGCTCGCCGCGCGTTTCCCAGAGCGGATGGCGCGACGCGATCAGCGGCAGCACCGCGAAGTTGTAGGCGGGCGTTGGCGACGCGACCGACCATTCGAGGCCCGGCGCGCCCCACGGATTGTCGCCGGCGCGCGCGCCGCGCCGCGCGCTGACGAGCGCGTTGATCACGAACATCACGATGCCGATGCCGAACACGAACGAGCCGATCGTCGTCAGCAGGTTCGACGTGTCCCAGCCCATGCCGGACGGGTAGGTGTAGATGCGGCGCGGCATGCCGAGCAGCCCCGACACGTGCATCGGAAAAAAGCCGACGTTGAAACCGGTCAGCACGACCCAGAACGTCCAGCGGCCGACGCGCTCGTTCATCATCCGGCCCGTGAACTTCGGAAACCAGTAGGTGATGCCGCCGAGCACCGGAAACACGTTGATCCCGAGCAGCACGTAGTGCAGATGCGCGACGACGAAGTACGTGTCGGTCAGCTGCCAGTCGAGCGGCACGGCCGCCGTCATCACGCCCGATACGCCGCCGATCACGAACATCAGCACGAAGCCCGCGAAATACAGGAACGGCGTGCGGAACACCGGCCGCCCGGTCCAGATCGTCGCGATCCAGGCGAACACGGCGACCGCGCTCGGAATCGAGATCAGCATGCTGGCCGCGCCGAAGAACGCGAGCGCGAGCGGCGCGATGCCGGTCGCGAACATGTGGTGTACCCAGACCTCGAAGCCGATCAGCATCGTCGCGACGGTCGACACCGCAACGGCTTCGTACGCGACGAGCGGCCGCCGACAGAACGTCGGCAGCGCATCCGACACGATCCCCATCGCGGGCAGCACGACGACGTACACCCACGGGTGCGCGAACATCCAGAACAGGTGCTGCCAGAGCAGCGGGCGGCCGTCGTGCGCGACGTCGAAGAAGTGCGTGCCCGCATTGCGGTCGAGCCACAGCAGGAAGAACGCGAGGCTGACCGACGGCACCGCGACGAGATTCGCGACGGATGCCGTCAGCGTGCCCCAGACGATGATCGGCAGCCGGTCGATCGACATGCCGTGCGCGCGCATGCGCAGCAGCGTGACGACGAAGTTGGCGGCGCCGCCCGTCGTCGAGATGCCGAGCAGGATCATCCCGAGCGCATAGATGTCGATGTTCGCGCCCGCGCTGTAGTCGAGCGACGTGAGCGGCACGTAGTTGAACCAGCCGCCGTCGGGCACCGCGCCGAGCGGAAAGCTCGCGTAGAGGAACAGCCCCGCGAACAGGAACACCCAGTACGAGAACGCGTTCAGCCGCGGAAACGCCATGTCGCGCGAGCCGAGCATCAGCGGCCACAGATAGTTCGCGAAACCGGACAGCACGGGCAGCGCGTACAGGAAGATCATCGTCACGCCGTGCATCGTGAACAGCGCGTCGTACTGCGCGGGCGTGAGCAGCGTCGCATTCGGCCGCGCGAGCTGGATGCGCATCACGAGCGCCTCGACCCCGCCGAGCAGCAGGAACGCGAAGGCGGTGACGATGTAGCGCAGGCCGATCCGCTTGTGATCGACGGTGCCGAGCCAGCCGCGCCAGCCGGGCTCGGACTCCCACAGCGCGGCGAGCGCGCGCTCGTCGGGCGAGCCGGGCGGCGCGTCGCCGAGATCCGGCACGCGCTCGAGCACGGGGCGGGAGTCGTGGGTGACGGCCATCGGCATCCTCCGTTCAGTGCAGCGTCGCGAGATAGGCGGCGAGATCGTCGGCGTCGCGCGGCGCGAGCGCGAACGACGGCATCAGCGTCTGCGGCTTGATCTGCTGCGCGTGCGCGATCCAGCGGCGCAGGTTGTCCGGCGTGTTGTCGAGCGTGCCGGCCGCGAGCGACCGGCGCGACGCGAGGTGCGTGAGGTCGGGGCCCGCATCGCCGGCCGCGTCGGTGCCGCGCACCGTGTGGCAGCCCGCGCAGCGCGCGGCGAACACGCGCGCGCCGTGCGCGGCCGCACCCGCGGGCGGTGCCGCGGCCGGCTGGCGCTGCGCGTCGAGCCACGCCCGAAACGCGTCGGGCGGCTGCGCGACCACGTCGAACGCCATGTGCGCGTGCTGCGCGCCGCAGTACTGCGAGCACTGGCCGCGATAGACGCCGGGCTCGTCGGCCTGCAGCCACTGCCGGTTCGTCTGGCCGGGAATCGTCTCGGTCTTGCCCGCGAGCTGCGGCACCCAGAATGCGTGGATGACGTCCGCGCTCTTCAGTTCGATCGCGATCGGCTCGCCCACCGGAATATGGATTTCGTTCGCGGTGACGAGCGCCGGTTCGCCCGGATAGCGCACGGCCCACCACCAGTCGTGCGCGATCACGGTGATCGTCAGCGCGGGCGGGCGCGGCGGATAGGCGACCGCGCCGAGCACGCGCAGCATGTAGACGAGCGCGCCGAACAGCAGCACGGCCGATACCGCGCTGCCGATCGCGACGAAGCGTACGCCATCGCCGCCGCGCGCCTCGCGCGTGCGGCGGCGAAACAGCGCCAGCGCGAGCAGCGTCGCGATCGCGATGCAGACGAACGTGCAAAGCGCAAGCAGCGCCCACCCGAGCACGAACACCGGCCGCGCGGCGGGGCCCGCCGCGTGCGCGACATACGCGAGCGGCAACGGTTGGGCGGCGGCCTGCGCGCGTGACACCGCTGCGTACGCAACGATGTACGCGGCGGCGCACGCGACGCGGCGCGCGTTCGGGAAAAGCGGGACCGGCAACGCGACTCCTTGCCGAATTCGGCGGATGACGACGGCGACAGGCCGTGCAGCAATTTCCGTGCGCGCGCGCGGCGAGTGCGACGCGCGACGCATGCGCGCGTGCGGCGGCGGCCGCGTTACAGCGGCGTTGTAAATCCGGCGGGCGCGCGCGCCGTGCGGCCGGATCGCCTGCGCCGGCCGGCGCGCGGCATGCCGGTTGCTCCGTCGCCCGCGTCCTGGCGCGCGGCGTGCGCACGGCTGCGGCGACGCGCGGGCCACGGAGCAGATCGGAGGAAACGAACGTGAAAACCGTCGCGATCACGGGCGCGAGTGCCGGCGTCGGCCGCGCGACCGCCCATGCCTTTGCCCGGCGCGGCGCGAACGTTGCGCTGCTGGCGCGCGATCCGCGCGCACTCGAGGATGCCGCCGCGGAAGTGCGGGCGTACGGCGTGCAGGCGCTGCCGATCGCGGTCGACGTCAGCGACGCCGCCGCGCTCGATGCGGCCGCCGAGCGCATCGAGCGCGAGCTCGGGCCGCTGGACGTGTGGGTCAACAACGCGATGGTCACCGTGTTCGCGCCATTCGACGCAATCGCGCCGGAGGATTTTGCGCGCGTGACCGACGTCACCTATCTCGGCTGCGTAAACGGCACACGCGCGGCGCTGGCGCGCATGCGCACGCGCGATCGCGGCACGATCGTGCAGGTCGGCTCGGCGCTCGCGTACCGGTCGATTCCGCTGCAGGCGCCATATTGCGGCGCGAAGCATGCGATCCGCGGCTTCACCGACGCGCTGCGCTGCGAGCTGCTGCACGACGGCAGCCGCATACGCGTGACGATGGTGCAACTGCCCGCGATCGATACGCCGCAGTTCGACTGGGCCGAATCGGAACTGCCGAACAAGCCGCGGCCCGTCGCGCCGGTGTACGCACCGGAAGTCGCGGCCGATGCGATCGTGCGCGCCGCCCATCGGCCGTGCCGCGAGCGCTGGGTCGGCTGGTCCTCGCTCGCGGCGATCCTCGCGAACGGCGTCGCGCCGGGCTGCTTCGACCGCTATCTCGCGTACACGGCCGTGCGCGGCCAGCAGCGCGCGGAGCCGGCCGGCGTGCGCGCGTCGAACCTCTGGGAGACGGTGCCGGAAGGGCATGCGACGCGCGGCGCGTTCACCGACGAGGCGCACCGCACGGGCGCCGACGGCGCGCTCGGATCGGCGCGCGCGCTCGCATTCGGCGCGGCGTTCGTGCTGCTCGCGGCCGGCGTCGCGGCCGCGCGGAAGCTGAATCGATGAGCGCGACGCCGATCGAGGACTACGCGCCGATCGGCGACGGTCGAAGCGCGGCGCTCGTCGCGCGCGACGGCAGCATCGATTGGCTGTGCTGGCCCGACTTCGATTCGCCGCCGTGCTTCGCCGCGCTGATCGGCACGCCCGAGAACGGCCGGTTCCGGCTGGCGCCGCGCGATCCCGACGCGCGCGCGACGCGCCGCTATCTGCCCGGCACCGCGATTCTCGAAACGACGTTCGACATGTCGTCGGGCCGCATCGTCGTGATCGACTGGATGAGCTGGGCCGCCGACGATCCGTGCCTGATCCGCAGCGTGCGCGGCGAGCACGGGCGCGTCGCGCTCGACGTCGAGCTCGGCGTGCGCTTCGACTACGGCTATGCGCTGCCGTGGTGCCGGCGCTTCGGCCGACGCTGGCGGATGATGACGGGCGGCGACGCGATGTGGGTCGACGCCGACGCGCGGCTCGAGGTGCAGGACGACCGCCTGGTCGGCACGCCGACGATCGCGGCCGGCGAGCGCATCGATATCTGCATCAGCTATGCGCGCTCGTACGACCGCGCGCCGGTCGTGCCCGACGCGTATGCGTCGCTGCGCGACACGCACGCGTTCTGGCGCGCGTGGTCGCGCTGCAACGCCGCGCAGGGGCCGTACGGCGACGCGATCGAACGCGCGCTGATCACGATCAAGCTGCTGACGAGCCGGCGCACCGGCGGCATCGTCGCCGCGCCCACGAGTTCGCTGCCCGAGCGCTTCGGCGGCGCGCGCAACTGGGACTACCGGTTCTGCTGGCTGCGCGACGCGAGCTTCACGCTGCGCGCGCTCGCGCGCTGCGGCTATCGCGACGAGGCGGCCGGCTGGCGCGACTGGCTCGTGCGCGCGATCGCCGATCATCCGTCGCAGCTGCAGGTGCTCTATGCGGCCGACGGCAGCCGCCGCGCGGACGAATGGCATGCGGAGCACCTGGCCGGCTACGGCGGCGCGCGGCCGGTGCGTTTCGGCAACGCGGCCGCGCAGCAACAGCAGCTCGACGTGTACGGCGAAGTGCTCGGCGCGCTCTATCAGGCGCGCCGTCACGGGCTGCCGCCCGACGACGACGCGTGGCTGCTCGAGCGGCGGCTGATCGACCATCTCGCCACGATCTGGCGCGAGCCCGACGAAGGAATCTGGGAAGTGCGCAGCGGCCGCCATCAGTTCACGTCGTCGAAGGCGATGGTGTGGGCCGCGGTCGAAAGCGCGTACCGTTCGGCGCGCGCGTTCGGACATCACGCACCGCTCGACGACTGGCGGCGCTGGGCCGACACCGTGCGCGACGAGGTGCTCGCGCGCGGCTATCACGCACAACTCGGGCGCTTCGTCGATCGCTTCGACGGCGACGGCCTCGACGTGAGCCTGCTGCTGATTCCGCTGAGCGGGATGCTCGATGCGTGCGACCCGCGCGTGGCGGCGACCGTCGCCGCGATCGAGCGCGAACTGCTCGAGGACGGGCTGCCGTTCCGCTATCGGCCCGAGCGTTTCGCCGACGGTTGCGAAGGGGACGAAGGCGCGTTCGTCGCGGCCGGCTTCTGGCTCGCGCAGGTGTACCGCCTGCAGCGCCGCGACGACGACGCGCACGCGCTGTTCGAGCGGCTGCTCGCGCTGCGCAACGACGTCGGGTTGCTGTCCGAGGAGTACGACGTGCACACGCGCCGGATGTGCGGCAATTTTCCGTTTACGCTCGCCCATGTCGCGCTCGTCAACGCGGCGCTCGCGCTGCAGTGCGACGCGCAGCAGGACGACCTCGGCGTCGCGTAGGGCCGCCGGGCGCCGCCGAGCACGGCACGCCGGCGCCATGTGCGCTTACGATTCTTTCTTGCCGCCGCGCTCGCCGTTGCCGGGCAAGACGGCCGACAGCACCTGCCGCGCGGTTTCGACGATCACGTTGTGCTCGCGCGAATCGCCCTTGAGCAGCGTCTCCGCGAAATGCTTGGCCTGCTGCAGCGTCACGTGCGGCGGCAGCGGCGGCACTTCGGGGTCGCTCTTGACTTCGAGCACGACGGGCCGGTCCGATGCGAGCGCTTCGTCCCAGGCCGCGCCGAGCTGCGCCGGATCGTCGACGTAGATGCCCTTCAGCCCGAGCAGCGTCGCGAAGCGCGAGTAGGGTACGTTCGGAATCTGCTGCGACGCGTCGAACTTCGGATCGCCTTCCATCACGCGCTGCTCCCACGTGACCTGGTTCAGGTCCTCGTTGTTGAGCACCATGCAGATCCAGCGCGGGTCCGCCCATGTGCGCCAGTATTTGGACACCGTGATCAGCTCGGCCATGTTGTTCATCTGCATCGCGCCGTCGCCGACCAGCGCGATCACGGGCCGCACGGGATGCGCGAACTTCGCGGCGATCGCGTACGGCACGGCCGCGCCCATCGACGCGAGGCCGCCGGACAGCGAGCCCATCATCCCGCGCCGCATCATCAGGTCGCGCGCGTACCAGTTCGCGCACGAGCCCGAATCGCTCGTCAGGATCACGTCGTCGGGCAGCCGCGGCGACAGTTCGGTGAACGCGCGCTGCGGGTTCACGCCGCGGCCCGGGCTCGCGCTCGCGGCCGCGCGCGCGGCGAGCGTGTCGCGCCATTCGTCGTTCCACTGCGCGATGCGGTCGCGCCACGCGGTGTCGTGCCGCGCATTCAGCAGCGGCAGCAGCGCGCGCAGCGTCTCGGCGCTGTCGCCGACCAGATTGACCTCCATCGGAAAGCGCAGGCTCAGCATGTCGGCCTTCAGATCGATCTGCACGCCGCGCGCCTGGCCTTCCTTCGGCAGGAATTCCGAATAGGGGAAGCCGGAGCCGACCATCAACAGCGTGTCGCATTCGCTCATCAGCGAATAGCTCGGCTTCGTGCCGAGCAGCCCGATCGAGCCCGTGACCCACGGCAGATCGTCGGGCAGTGCGGCCTTGCCGAGCAGCGCTTTCGCGGCGCCCGCGCCGAGCCGGTCCGCGACCGCGATCACCTCGTCGGTCGCGTTGAGCGCCCCCGCGCCGACCAGTATCGCGACCTTCGAGCCGGCGTTCAGCACGTCGGCCGCGCGCTGCAGATCGTCCGCATAGGGCACGACCTTCGGCCGCGTATAGCCGATGCCCGAATGCACGGTGCCGTGCGCGCGCTTCGGCGCCGCATAGTCGAGCTCCTGCAGATCGTTCGGCAGCACGAGCGCGGTGACCGCGCGCGCGCCGAGCGCGGTGCGCACCGCGCGATCGACGAGGTGGCGCACCTGGCCCGGCACCGTCGCGAGCTGCACGAACGCGCCCGCGACGTCCTTGAACAGCGCCGGCAGATCGACTTCCTGCTGATAATGGCCGCCGAGCGCCGCGCGCGCCTGCTGACCGACGATCGCGAGCACCGGCATATGATCGAGTCGCGCGTCGTACAGGCCCGTCACGAGGTGGGCGGCGCCCGGCCCCGACGTCGCGACGCAGACGCCGAGTTCGCCTGTAAATTTTGCATGCGCGGACGCCATGAAGGCCGCCATCTCCTCGTGCCGCGCCTGCACGAATTCGATCTTGCCCTCTGCGCGGTTCAGCGCACCGAAAAACCCGTTGATGCCGTCGCCCGGGTAGCCGTACACGCGGCGCACGCCCCAGTCGTACAGCCGTTCGACGATGAAATCCGCCACTGTCGCCATGCCGTTTCTCCTTGGTTTGCGGTGACCCGCACGCAGCCCTGCCGGCGCGCGCGGCGATGAGCGTGCCGCGGCGCAAGCGGCGTGCCGCGCGAAGCTGACAGGTATGCAGGTTGCGTGCGCGACGACACGCACCTACGGAGCGCAACGATGAGTCTTTCCGATGCGCCGACCCTCGGCGACGTGCGGGCGCGCGCGTATCGCGTGCCGACCGACCGGCCGGAGGCCGACGGTACCTATGCGTGGACCGCCACGACGATCGTGGTCGTCGAGATCGACGCGGGCCCCGTGACGGGGCTCGGCTATACGTACACCGATGCGAGTGCCGCGGCGCTCGCGACCTCGCTGCTCGCGGACGTGCTGCGCGGCCGTCCGCTCGCCGACGTGCCGGCCGCCGTCGACGCGCTATGGCGCGCGGTGCGCAACGTCGGCCGCGCGGGCGTCGCAGCGACCGCGATCTCGGCACTCGACGTAGCGCTCTGGGACGCGAAGGCGAAGCTCGCCGGCGTGCCGCTCGCGACACTGCTCGGCCGCCGTCGCGAACGCGTGCCGGTCTACGGCAGCGGCGGCTTCACGACGTACGACGCGGCGACACTTGCCGCGCAGCTCGGCGGCTGGCGCGACGAAGGCATTCGCGCGTGCAAGATCAAGACCGGCGTGCAGGACGCGTGCGACCCGGCGCGGCTGCAGACCGCACGCGACGCGCTCGGCGCGGACGTCGCGTTGTTCGTCGATGCGAACGGCGCGTACTCGGCGCGCACGGCGCTCGCGTTCGCGGAGCGCGCCGCACGATACGACATTCGCTGGTTCGAGGAGCCGGTCAGCAGCGACGACGTCGCGGGGCTGCGGTTCGTGCGCGAGCACGTCGGCGCGCGTGTCGACGTCGCGGCCGGCGAATACGCGTATACGCCCGACGACTTCCGGCGCCTGCTCGAAGCGGGCGCGGTCGACGTGCTGCAGGCCGACGCGACGCGCTGCGGCGGCGTCAGCGGGTTTCTCGCGGCGGGCGCGCTCGCCGATGCGTACCACGTCGACCTGTCCGCGCATTGCGCGCCCGCGCTGCATCGGCACGTCGGCTGCGTCGCGCCGCGCATGCGGCACGTCGAGTGGTTTCACGATCACGTGCGCATCGAACGCATGCTGTTCGACGGTGCGCCGCCGCTGATCGACGGCGCGCTCGAGATCGACGCGGGACGGCCGGGCCTCGGTCTCGAACTGAGGACGGCCGATGCGCAACGTTATGCGATCTGAACGACCCGAACGATCTGAAGGACCAGGAGGCACGATGCGCGTTTTCCGCCCGCCCGCGACCGCGCGCGACGAGCAGCTGCTGCGCGATGCCGCGCGGCTGCTGAACCGCAGCGCGCTGCTGCTGGCCGGCTCGGTATTGGCCGACAGCGGCGTCGAGCACTATCGCGGCACCTTTCACAACCGCGCGATGGTCGCGCCGCTCGTGATGTCGACGCTGTCGGTGATCGCGAGCGTGCACGGTCACGCGGACGACACGCCCGCGCGGCACCGGCTGCGCGATGCGGTGCACGTCGCGTCCGCGGCGACCGGCCTCGCCGGTTCCGCATTCCATCTGTACAACGTGACGAAGCGCGTGGGCCGCTTCAGCTGGCACAACCTGTTCTACGGCGCGCCGCTCGGCGCACCGGTCGCGCTGCTGCTGTCCGGTGCGCTCGGCGCGGCCGGCGAACGGATGCGCGACTCGCCGGCCGCCGCGCCGCACATCGGCGGCCGCCCTGCGGGCCGTGTGCTCGCAGGGCTCGTCGCCGCAGGCCTGGTCGGCACGCTCGGCGAGGTCGGGCTGCTGCATTTTCGCGGCGCGTTCCAGCATCGCGCGATGTTCGCGCCGCTGATCGCGCCGCCGGTCGCCGCGCTCGCGGCCGCGCATGTCGCGCTGTCGCGCCCGCGCGCCGCACGGCCGTTCTGCCGGTTCTGGATGCGCACGACCGCGCTGCTTGGGCTCGTCGGCGTCGCGTTCCATGCGCGCGGCGTCGCGCGGCAGATGGGCGGCTGGCGCAACTGGTCGCAGAACGTGCTGTCCGGTCCGCCGCTGCCTGCGCCGCCGGCCTTTACGGCACTCGCGATCGCTGGCCTGGCGGCGACCGCGCTGGCCGAACGGGAGGGACGATGAAGCGCGACAACGCGCGCGCGGCGATGCTGCCGCGCTATCCCGATTACGACGTGCTCGCGAAACGCGACACGCCTTCGTGGAACGACGCGACGCGTCGCGCGATCGACGCGCGGCTGAAAGTCGCGGCCACCGCGCCGCGCGCGCTCGACGCCGAGCGGTTCGCGACGCTGCGCGCACTGTGCGCGCGGATTGCGCCGCAGCCGGCCGGCAGCGATGCGATACCGACCGCCGCGCTGATCGATGCGCGGCTTGCGAACGACGAAGGCGACGGCTTTCGCGACGCGCGGCTGCCGCCGCTGCGCGACGCATGGCAGATCGGCCTCGCGGCGCTCGACGCGATGGCGCATCGCGCGCATCGCGCGTCGTTCGCATCGCTCGACGACGACACGGCCGACGCGCTGTTGCGCGCGGTGCAGCGCGGCGAGATCGATGCCGCGGATCGTGCCGCCTGGGCCGGCATGGACGCGCGCACGTTCTTCGCGAAACGCGTGCTGATGGACATCTGCGGTGCGTACTACAGCCATCCGTACGCATGGAACGAGATCGGCTTCGGCGGCCCCGCGAGCCCGCGCGGCTACGTGCGGATGGACTTCAATCGGCGCGATCCGTGGGAAGCGCGCGTCGGAGGCGACGACGATGGCCGCTGACGCGCCGCTGTCCGCGACGACGCCGCGCGGCTGCAACGGCCGCGCGCCGGACCCGCTGCGCGTCGGCGGCTGGATGCCGATGCGCATGTTCCGCGACGACGATCCGGTCGACTTCGTGATCGTCGGCACCGGCGCCGGCGGCGGCACGCTCGCGTGCAAGCTCGCGGAATACGGCTATTCGGTCGTCGCGCTCGACGCGGGCGCATGGTGGCGGCCGCTCGAGGAGTTCGCGTCGGACGAGTCGCATCAGCGCAAGCTGTTCTGGACCGACGAACGGATCTGCGACGGCGCCGATCCGCTGACACTCGGCACCAACAACAGCGGCCGCGCGATCGGCGGGAGCACCGTGCACTTCGCGATGGTGTCGCTGCGGTTCCGGCCCGAATGGTTCCGCTCGCGCAGCGCGCTCGGCTACGGCGTCGACTGGCCGCTCGACTGGCGCGAGATGTGGCATTACTACCGCGAGGTCGAGCAGGCGCTGAAGATCAGCGGCCCCGTCCGCTATCCGTGGGGGCCGCCGCGCCCGCGCTATCCGTATCGCGCGCACGAGCTGAACGCGGCCGCACTGGTGCTCGCGCGCGGCGCCGAGGCGCTCGGCATGGACTGGACGCCGACGCCGCTCGCGACGCTGTCCGCGCCGCGCGGCCGCGCGCATCCGTGCGTGTATCGCGGCTTCTGCATTACCGGCTGCGCGACGAACGCGAAGCAGAGCGCGCTCGTCACGTGGATTCCGCGTGCGGTCGCAGCCGGCGCCGAAGTGCGCGACCTCGCGATGGCGCTGCGCATCGAGGCCGAAGGCGATCGCGTGACGGGCGTGCACTATCGCCGCGACGGCCGCACGCGGTTTCAGCGCGCGCGCAACGTCGTGGTCGCGGGCTATGCGATCGAGAGCCCGCGGCTGCTGCTGCTGTCCGCGAACGGCCGCCACCCACAAGGGCTCGCCAACAGCTCGGGCCTCGTCGGCCGCTATCTGATGGCGCAGCTGAACCAGGCGTCGTGGGGGACGATGGACGACGAGGTGCGCTGGTACAAGGGGCCGCCGTCGCTGTCGCTGACCGAGCACTGGAACTACGTCGACGAAGGCAAGGACTTCTTCGGCGGCTACTGCTGGATGAGCCAGGGGCCGCTGCCGATCGAATGGGCGCGCAAGCTCGCGTCGCGCGGGCTGTGGGGCGATGCGCTCAAGCGCGAGATGGCGCGCTACAACTTCCAGGCGGGGCTGAAGATCGTCGGCGAGACGCTGCCGCGCGCGGACAACCGCGTGACGCTCGCCGACGAGCGCGACGCATACGGGCTGCCGGTCGCACGCGTGACCTACGCGTACGACGACAACGACCGGCGCATGATCCGCCACGCGCTCGCGCAGATGTCGCGCGCGCTCGAGGCGGCCGGCGCGCGCGACATCTGGCACGAGGAGGACGACACCTGCCATCTCGCCGGCACCGTGCGCATGGGCGACGATCCGGCGACGAGCGTCGTCGATGCCGATTGCCGGAGCTGGGACATCCCGAACCTGTGGGTCTGCGACGGCTCCGTGTTTCCGACCGTCGGCGGCGTGAATCCGTCGCTGACGATTCAGGCGATCGCGTGCCGCACCGCCGATCGCATCCGCACGCTGGTCGCGCGCGGCGAAGGACACGCGCGTGCGCGGCGTCGCTGAACGGCCGCGCGATCGCGACCGGTATGCCGCCGGCGCGCGGGCACGGTGCCTGCGCGCCTCGCGCCGGGCCGCGCACCGCGCCGCCTTTCATTCGACAAGGAGGTTCGTCATGCCGATTCATTCCCACCGATTCGTCCGTCCGCTGCGCTGCGCGGCCGCCTGCGCGGCGCTCGCGGCGGGCGCCGCCGCGATGCCGGCCGCCGCGCAACTGCGGCCGACCGACCCGACCGTCGTGCCCGACTCGTCGACGCAGGCGTTCCAGCGCGCGGACCACCGGATGATGGAAGCGATGGACGCCGCGCGCTATACGGGCGACGCCGATCGCGATTTCGTCTCGCACATGGCGCCGCATCACCAGGGCGCGATCGACATGGCGCAGGTCGAGCTGAAATACGGCAAGGATCCGACGCTGCGGCAGCTCGCGAGCCGCATCGTCGCCGCGCAGCGCGACGAGATCGCGCTGATGGAGCGCTGGCAGAAGGCGCACGGCGCGACGCCGTGAACGCGCATCGCGACCGCGCCGTCGCGCCGGACCGGAGGTCCCATGGACATCGATGCATTGCTGCTGTCGCGATTCCAGTTCGCCTGGGTGATCGCGTTTCATATCCTGCTGCCCGCGTTTACCGTCGGGCTGTCGTGCTTCATCGCGACGCTCGAGGTGCTGCACTGGGCGACGCGGCGCGCGGTGTATCTGCGGCTGTCGACGTTCTGGCTGCGGATTCTCGCGGTGTCGTTCGGCATGGGCGTCGTATCGGGCATCGTGATGCCGTTCCAGTTCGGCACCAACTGGAGCCGGTTCGTCGCGGCGACGTCGAACGTCGTCGGCGGCTTCATGGCGTACGAAGTGCTGACCGCGTTCTTTCTTGAGTCGGCGTTTCTCGGCGTGCTGTTGTTCGGCCGCCGGCGCGTGCCGCCGTGGGCGCATGCGATGTCCGCCGTGCTCGTCGCGCTCGGCACGCTGCTGTCGTCGTTCTGGATTCTCGCGGTCAACAGCTGGATGCAGACGCCGACCGGCTACCGGATCGTCGACGGCCGCTTCTATCCGGACAGCATGCTGTCGGTGCTGCTGAGCCCGTCGTTCCCGTTCCGGCTCGCGCATACGGTCACCGCGTTTCTGGTAACGACCGCATTCGTCGTGCTCGCGGTCGGCGCGCACTATCTGCTGCAGCGGCGCGCGCCCGACGAAAGCCGCGTGATGGTGCGCATGGGGCTGTGGTTCCTGACCATTGCCGTGCCCGTGCAGATCGCGCTCGGCGACGCGCACGGGCTCAACACGCTCGCGCATCAGCCGGCAAAGCTCGCGGCGATGGAAGGGCTGTGGGACACCGGCCGCGGCGTGCGCGCGACGCTGTTCGCGTG
The DNA here is from genome assembly GCF_052683555.1 of Burkholderia sp. BC1. Classification (NCBI taxonomy): domain Bacteria; kingdom Pseudomonadati; phylum Pseudomonadota; class Betaproteobacteria; order Burkholderiales; family Burkholderiaceae; genus Burkholderia; species Burkholderia sp. BC1. Next base: position 12,736 of record NZ_JBQYLP010000021.1, on the reverse strand, counting down.
GCCCGATCAGGCGCGCGAGACGAACCTCTTCGAGTTATCGATTCCGCGCCTCGGCAGCCTGTATCTGACGCACGACTGGAACGGGCTCGTGCACGGGCTGAAGGACTGGCCGCGCGACCAGCGGCCGTCGGTGCCGGTCGTGTTCTTCGCGTTCCATCTGATGGTCGGGCTCGGCATCGTGATGCTCGCGATCGTCGTGCGCGGGCTCACGCTCTGGCGAAGACGCAGGCTGTACGCGGCACGCGGCTGGCTGCACGCGTGCCGCCTGGCGATGCCGATCGGTTTCGTCGCGGTGCTGGCGGGCTGGACCACGACCGAAGCCGGCCGGCAGCCGTGGACCGTCTACGGGCTGATGCGCACGGCCGACTCGGTCACGCCGTCGCTGACGACGGGCGACGTCGCGCTGTCGTTCGCGCTCTATGCGATCGGCTATCTGGCGATCTTCGGCGCGGGCTTCGTGCTGCTGCGCCGGCTCGTGCGGCTCGGGCCCGACACGGCGCCCGCGCATGCGGGAACGCCGGCCGCCGCCGTCTCGGAGCGGCCCGCGCGGCCGCTGTCGGCCGTCTCGGACAGCGGCGCGCAACCACCGGGAGCGAATGATGACAGGGCTTGATCTCGTACCGCTGTGGGCCGGCGTGCTCGCGCTGTCGGTGCTGATGTACGTGCTGCTCGACGGCTTCGATCTCGGCGTCGGGATGCTGTTCTTCTGGCGCCGCGACGAAGCCGAGCGCGACCGCATGATCGCGTCGGTATCGCCGGTGTGGGACTTCAACGAAACCTGGCTCGTGCTCGGCAGCACGCTGCTGCTTGCCGCGTTTCCGGGCGCGTTCTCGGTCGTCGTGCCGGGCGTCTACTTTCCGGTGCTGCTGATGCTGCTCGGGCTGCTGTTTCGCGGCGTCGCGTTCGAGTTTCGCGGCGTGGTCGGCGCGCGCAAGCGGCTCTGGAGCGGCGCGTTCGCGTGCGGATCGCTCGTCGCGACCGCCGCGCAGGGCGCGGTGCTCGGCATGTTCGTGCAGGGCTTTCGCGTCGTCGACGGCCGTTTCGCCGGCACGAGCTGGGACTGGGTCGCGCCGTTTCCGCTGCTGACCGCGGCCGGGCTCGTCGTCGGCTATCTGCTGCTCGGCGCGACCTGGCTCGTGATGAAGACCGAAGGGCCGCTGCAGCTCGCCGCACGGCGCGCCGCGCGCCACGCGCTGCTCGGCGTGATCGTGTTCATCGTCGCGGTCAGCATCTGGACGCCGCTCGCCGATCCGGCGATCGCCGCACGCTGGTTCGCGTGGCCGAACCTGCTGTTCTTCTCGCCGGTGCCGGTGCTGACGGCGCTGCTCGCGTGGCTCGCCTGGCGCGCGCTGAATGGCCGCGGCGAGGTGCTGCCGTTCGTCGCGTCGATCGGGCTGTTCTTTCTCGGCTTCTCGGGGCTCACGATCAGCCTGTGGCCGCACGTCGCGCCGCCGTCGGTGACGCTGTGGTCGGCCGCGTCGGCGCAGATGTCGCAGGAATTCCTGATGATCGGCACCGCGTTCATGCTGCCGGTGCTGCTGATGTATGTGGGCTGGTCGTACTGGGTGTTCCGCGGCAAGGTGCGCGGCGACGCCGGGTACGAGCATATGTGACGACCGCCGCTGCCGCGGCCGAGGTATGGGGAGACGACGGATGGGACGCGAACGCGCACGCGACGCGGGCGAAACGATCGACAGCGTCGCCGACTACATGGCGCGCATCGGCGCGCAGGACGACGGCCGTGCCGCGCGGCTCTTTCGCGGACAGTGCAACGCGGGCTGGGCGCTCGCGCCGAGCATCGCGCGCGGGCGCTCGACGCCCGATATCGAAGCGCGGATGCTCGACGAATTCATGCGCAGTGCGCTGCCGCATCTCGAACCGGCGCCGAATCTCGACGCGTGCGACTGGCTCGCGATCGCGCAGCAGCACGGGATGCGCACGCGCTTGCTCGACTGGTCCGGCAGCGCGCTCGCCGCGCTGTGGTTCGCGGTCAGAAGTGCGTCGGAGGCGGGCGTCGACGGTGTCGTCTGGTGTCTGCGTCACGACGCCGACGACATCGCGACGATCGCCGAGCGGCGCGCGCCGCTCAGCGTCACGCGCACGAAAGTGTTCCGGCCGCGCCACGTGATGCCGCGCATCACCGCGCAGGACGGCTGGTTCACGATCCATAGCTACGACGCCGACGCGCAGTGCTTCGCGCCGCTCGACGAGCAGCCGGACTTCGCGGGGCGCCTCACGCGCATCGTCGTGCCGGGCGAGCGGTTCGCCGCGATTCGGCATGAACTTGCGCGCGTCGGGATTAGCGTCGCGACGATTTTCCCGGATCTCGATGGCATCGCGCAGTGGACCGATACGCGGTATTTCCCCGACGACGAGGATACGCACGCGCCGCGATGAGGGTGCAGGGGCTGCGCGCCACGCACATGCACACGGGCACACGGGGCGCACGACGCAGACGACGCGCGCCGCGCACGTGACACAAACGACGGAAACGACGCACACGGGACACACGAAGCACATGCTTCGCAAGCCTCAAGCCACTCATGCCCCTCACGGCTCACATGCATGCCGGGCACGCCGGACATGCCCCGCGCGACACGCGACGTAAGACGCACCGCGCACCGCGCGAGGCGCGAGGCGCGACGGCGCGACGGCGCGACCGCGCAGGCATGCCGGTTGCTTCATACCGCATCGACGCCCGCATCGGGACCGTACCCCGCGCCCCACGTTGCGGCGGCGGCGCGGCCCGTGCGCGGGTGCGCTCACTTGTTCCATCCGGGAGGTGTCATGCGCGAAGCGAACGATTCATCCCGCGTCCGGCCGGACGCGGCCGACCGTCACGAGACCGACCGCGCGTCGGGCCCGCATCCCGTCACGCGCGCGTTCGAGCGTTTCGCGTCCGGCGTCACCGCGTGGGCCGGCTCGCCGATCGCCTTCGGCTCGGCCGTCGCCGTGACGCTGCTGTGGCTTGTCAGCGGCCCGCTGTTTCACTATTCCGACGCGTGGCAGCTCGTGATCAACACGGGTACGACGATCATCACGTTCCTGATGGTGTTCCTGCTGCAGCGGAACCAGAACCGCGACAGCGTCGCGCTGCATCTGAAGCTCGACGAACTCGTCGCGGCGACGCGTTCGGCGAGCGACCGGCTGATCGGCATCGAGGATGCGTCGGAGGAGGAGCTGAACCAGCTCGCGCAGGCGTACATGAAGCTCGCGAAGCGGGCAGGCACGCGCGAAGGCCTCGAAGAGGATTGCGCGCGCGTGCGCGACATGGCCGACGCGCCGCGGGACGCATCGTGACCCAAGTGCTTTTCCGCACTGCCGCATCGCGCGGGCGCGCCCGACATCCGCATTTTTCAAGCGTTTGTCATTTCGTTCGCCGCGCTGCGAACGCGTGCCGATGAGCGCGACCGAACTCGCGGACGGCTATCTGCGCTTCTTCGTGCTGCCGCTCTGGATCGCGGCCGGCTTCGTCGACTGGCTCTGCCATCGCCGCTCGCAGATCGCGTCGACGTCGGGCCTGCGCGAGTCGCTGCTGCATGTTGCGCAGCTCGTCGAAGTCGGCATTCCGCTGCTCGTCGCGCTGCTGTTCGAAATCGATCTGACCGTGCTCGCGCTGATGGCGGCCGGCTTCGTGCTGCACGAGTTCACCGCGCTGGCCGACGTGCGATACGCGGTGTCGCGGCGCGACGTGTCGCCGTTCGAGCAGCACGTGCACAGCTTTCTCGAGATGATGCCGCTCGTCGCACTGTCGCTGATTGCGTGGATCGTGCTGCCCGCACGGTTGCGCGACGGCGTGCAGGCGGCCGACTTCGCACTGCGCTGGCGGCCGACCGAGCCGCTTTACATCGTCGTGCTGCTCGCGGCCGTGCTCGTGTTCGCGGTGATTCCGTATGCGGAGGAGTGCCTGCGCGGCTGGCGATATGCGCGGCGGCACGCGGCATCGCGCTGAGCGCGGACTGCCGCGCGCCGTGTGCCCGGCGCGCGATGCGCGATGCGCGGCCGATGCGGCGCGTGTAGCCGCTGCGGTTTGCCCGCTTCGCGCGCGATCGAGGAACGGCGTGTGCTGCGTAGGCCGCGAAGCCCGGCCGTCCCCGGGTATTGCGTACGGTGTTGCCATGGAATCCCAGACTCGTCTGAAACCGCTGATGAATCTTGCTGCGGCCGTCGCATGCGGCGCGCTCGCGATGTACTTCCTCGATCCGGCGTCGGGCCGTCGCCGACGCGCGTACGTCTGCGACAAGGCCGCGGCCGGCGGACACGGTGTCGTCGACTACGCGAGCAGCTGCGCGAAACAGGCAACCGAGCGCGCGCGCAGCGCGATCACCGGCCTGCGCCAGCACTGGCAGCCCGAACAGGTGGACGACGCGTTGATCGCGGCACGCGTGCGCGCCGAACTCGCGCGGCTCACCGGTCGTCCGCACGACATCGACGTGAGCGTGGAGGACGGTCATGTGCGGCTCAGCGGCGCGATCGACGAAGCCGAGCGGCAGGCGATCGTCGACGGCGTATCGGCCGTCGACGGCGTGCGGACCGTCGACGACGGGCTCGGCACGCGCAGCGAGTACCGCGCGGACGCGGGCGACGGCGCGAGCTGATGCGTTCCGGCGCGGCGGCGTGCGCGACACTCGCGCGCCGCCGCACGCCCGCCTGCGTGCGTCCGCGTGCGTCCGCACCGGGCGAGCGCAACCTTGCGTTGTGCGATGATGTCCCGCAGCGTCGCGCCGCGCCCGCCGCACGACGCCGCGCCGGCCGTCCGCGCCGGACGCGCCGTCATTCGCCCCGCGGCGGACCTGCCGCGGGTGTTCCTGTCGCGCCGCTCGCGGCGGCGCCCGTTCCGGAGAACAGCCGATGGCCGAACGCCTGCCTGACGATACGACGCCCCCTCCCTCCGAACCGAATGCGCACGATGCGCTCGAGCGCCTGCTCGGCAGCCTGCACCGTCACGGCTTCCTGCGTTTCGCGAACGACGTGGTCAGCGCGAACGCGAAGATCGCCGAGGTGCTGGTCGGCGCGCTCGACAAGCCCGGCACGCAGACCGGCGTGCAGAACCTCGCGATGCTCGTGATGGCGCTCTCGCGCGTGCCGCCCGAACAGTTCGGCAAGACGATGTTCGCGGCCGCCGACGCACTGCGCCACATCGGCGCGTGGCAGCCGGCCGAGCACGAACATGTCGCGCCGGGCGTGCGTGGCGTCTACCGGCTGCTCAACGACGACGCGCTGTGGGAAGCGATCACGCCGCTGCTCGAAGGGCTGAAGGTGTTCGCGCAGGGCCTCGCACGCGAGCCCGAGCAATCGGTTACGGCGCTTACTGCAAAGGCGGGCGGCACGGACCGCGCGTGAGCGCCGCCGGCGCGTGCGCGCTAGCGATGCCGCGCAGCTGCGCGAGCTGATGGACGATGCGCTGCGTCGGCGCGCTGGCCGGCCAGCGCGCCACCGCGTCGATCGGTACCCACCGGCACAGCGCGATCTCGCGGCCGGGGCACGCATGCATGCCGGCCGGCAGATCGACGACGAACACGTGATGGCGTTTTACGTTGCCGTCGACGTAGAAGAAATACGCGAGGTCGAGCCCCGTCAGTCCCGTTTCTTCGTGCAGCTCGCGATGCGCGGCGTCGAGCGCGGATTCGCCGCGGCGGATCACGCCGCCCGGCAGCGTCCAGCGCGACGACGGCCGGCGCGCGACCAGCAGCACGCGGCCGTTGCGATGACAGAGCACCGTCGCGCGTTCCTTCGCCAGCGGCGCGAGCGGGACCGCGCGAACCGGAAAGTCGGCGGGATCGGGCAGTTTCATGTCGGGTAGCGGGCAGGCGGCGAAGGTGTTCATGGCTGAGCATCGCGCAAGCCGCATGCCCGCCGCAGCGGCCCGCCGGACGGCGCGAAGCGGCCGGTCGCACGCGCCGCGGCGGCGCGGCCGGCCGCGCGCCCTCAGCGTTTCGCGGTCGTGTTCGGACGCATTTCGCGCGCGAGATACGTGCGCACGACGCCCGCCATGTTGTGCTCGAGCCAGGCCGCCATCGCCTGCTCTTCGGGCAGGATGCGCTCGCAGATCGTCTGCGTCTCGATGTCGCCGGCCACGCGCGCGGCCTCGATCAGGTTGCGGTACGCGGCGATCTCGAAATGCTCGAACATGTAGCTCGCCATGCCGCCCTTGACGATCTCGTCGGATACGAACCCCGGACATGCCCTGCACCCAGGCCATCGTCTTCGCGCCGAGATCCTTCATGGTCGACACCGAGCCGCCGCGCCGCTCGATGCAGCTGCGGATCAGCCGCGCCTGTTCGCGCGTTTCCTCGATGTGCTGCTCGATGCGCCGTTTGATGTCCGGATAATGTTCGATCCGGCCGGCCATCGACGACAGCATCGTCTCGGCCTGTTCCTCCATCGCGTGCGCGTCGCGCAGCCATTCCATCAACCGCTCGTCTACCACGTTCGCTTCGCTTGCCATGCCTCATTCTCCTGTCGTTGGGGTGAGCGCGGGCCGAGGCGCGCGTACGCGCCTCTTGCGCGTTTACACGCCCGGCGTGCCCGGCGTGCCGGACACCGGCGGCACCGGCGACGTCGTGCTGTCGTGCGGTGCACCGGCGCCGAGCTCGGCACCGGTCGTCGGATCGCAGTTCGGGTCGGACGCGAGCCGGCGCGCCATCGCCTCGAGCGCCTGCGATTGCGTCGGATCGACCGCGCCCGTCGCGAGGCCGTCGCCGCCGTCGACGGCCGGCTCGCCGCGCCGCACCGACAGCGCATCGCCGCGATTCCACGGACCCGGCATCGGCTCGGCGCCTTCCTGCATCCGGAAGTACACGCGATCGTACGGCTCCATCGGCGGCAGCTTGCCCGGCGGGAAGTTCGCGGTGATCGCGTAGAGCGCCTTCTCGAACGACTTCTGGTGCGAGACCTCGCGTGTCATCAGGAAGCCGAGCGCTTCGCGCACGCTCGGGTCGTCCGACACGTTGATCAGCCGTTCGTAGATGATCTTCGCGCGCGCCTCGGCTGCGATGTTCGAGCGCAGATCGGCCGTCGGCTCGCCGATCGTGTCGATGTACGCGGCGCTCCACGGCACCGCGCCCGAGTTCGTCAGCGGCGAGCCGGCGCCGTACAGCAGCTGCGTCACGTGGCTGTCGTTGCCCGCACCGTTCAGCTTCCGGTAGAGCTCGGCCTGCTCGTCGACCGCTTCCGCGAGCTCGCCCTTCGCGCCGCGGTTCAGCATCGCGACGAGCGATCCGATCACTTCGAGGTGGCTCAGCTCCTCGGTCGCGATGTCGAACAGCATGTCCTTGCGGCCCGGATCTTCCTCGGTGATTGCCTGCGTGAAGTAGCGCATCGCGGCGGCGAGTTCGCCCTGCGGCCCGCCGAACTGTTCGAGCAGTAGGTTGGCGAGACCGGGGTTCGGCGCGTCGACGCGCACCGTGTACTGCAATCGGGTGTTGTGAATGAACATGAAGCCTCCGTGTGTAAGTGGACGACGGTTGCGCCGGATGCCGAGCACGTCGCGGGCCCGTAGTGCGGCGCGCGCCGCGCGGGCGGGCGTGGCCGCGTGCGTCCGCGGTTTTTCAACGCGTTGTCATTTCTGCTGACGTGACGCCAGGCGCGCGGCCGTCCGTCAGTTCTTGTCGGCGGCGCGGTCGCTGTGATCGGCCGGTTGCGCGCCGGGCCGCGCATCGTCCGACTGCGGCTTGCCCTCGGCCGGATCGCGCGCGCTGCGCGGCGGCGGCGTCGCGGTGCCGCCGCGCTTGCCTTCGGGGCCCGGCGTGCTGTCGCCGCGATCTTCGCCGCGCGTATCGGTGTCGAGCGGGGTGGGACGGGTCATCGAATGCCTCCTGTCGAAACGAGACGCGATTTGCGCGCATCGCGCGTGCCGGCTGCGCGCGCGACGCCGCGCGGCCGGTGCAATCGCCCTTGTAAAAAATGCGCGCCGGAGCGGCTGCGCATCGTCGACGCGGCATGGATCGGCGCCGGGCAGGCGCGGCACTTGCTTCGATCGCGCGCCATGAGGCCCGCGCGCACGTCGGTGCGCACGGGTTGCACACAGGAGCGCCGTTCGATGTCCGAGGTCACCGTGTCCCCGTTGCCCGATCGCCTGCGAGACCGCGTCGCGCCGACGCGCGCTTCGCCGCTCGCGCGACGGCAGGCGCGGACGCGCATCGCGCGCGGCGTCCGGCGTCGCGCAAGCGCGCGCACGGTCGATGCGCCGCTCGACCGCGAGCCGGGCGGCGCGCCGGTGCGCGTCGCGCGTGCCGGCGACGACGACGCCGGCCGCGGCAGCGGAACCGGCAGCGGACACGGCGAGCCGCGCGGCGAGCGCGACGCCGACGCACCGGGCGGTGGCGGTGGAGACGGGCATCCGCACGACGATCGCGGCGGCCGCACCGGCGGCGACGGCGATGGCGCGGGCGACGGCGGCGAACGCAAGCGGCCGGGCCGCAAGCCGCTGATCATCCTCGGCGCGATCGCGTTGCTGATCGTCGTGGGCGGGCTCGTCTGGTGGTTCGCGACACGCAATCAGGAAAGCACCGACGACGCGTACACCGACGGCAACGCCATCGCCGTCGCGCCGCACGTGTCGGGCTACGTGACGCGCCTCGCCGTCGACGACAACGTCTACGTGCATCGCGGCGACGTGCTCGTCGAGATCGATCCGCGCGACTATCGCGCGCAGGTCGACGCGGCGCACGCGCAGCTCGGCCTCGCCGAGGCGCAGCTCGACGCGGCGCGCGTGCAGCTCGACATCGCGCGCGTCCAGTATCCGGCGCAGTACCGGCAGGCGCGCGCGCAGATCGAATCGGCGGAAGCCGCGTACCGGCAGGCGCTGGCCGCGCAGGCGCGGCAGCGTGCAGTCGATGTGCGCGCGACCTCGCAGCAGGCGATCGACGCGGCCGACGCGCAGCGCGCGAGCGCCGATGCGAACGTCGCGATGGCGCAGGCGCAGGCGCGCACCGCGAGCCTCGTGCCGCAGCAGATCCGGCAGGCCGAAACGGTCGTCGAGGAGCGCCGTCAGCAGGTCTTGCAGGCACGCGCGCAGCTCGAGCAGGCGGAGCTGAATCTCGCGTACTGCACGATGCGCGCGCCGTCGGACGGCTGGGTCACGCGCCGCAACGTGCAGCTCGGTTCGTTCCTGCAGCCCGGTACGTCGATCTTCTCGATCGTGACGCCGCGCGTGTGGATCACCGCGAACTTCAAGGAGTCGCAACTGAAGCGGATGCGCGTCGGCGATCGCGTCGACGTGTCGGTCGACGCGTATCCCGATCTCGATCTGCACGGTCACGTCGACAGCATCCAGCTCGGCAGCGGTTCGCGGTTTTCCGCGTTCCCGGCCGAAAACGCGACCGGCAACTTCGTGAAGATCGTCCAGCGTGTGCCGGTGAAGATCGTGCTCGACGGTCCGCTGCCGCGCAATCCGCCGCTCGGCCTCGGCCTGTCGGTCGAGCCGACCGTTCATCTGAAATGACCGGCCGCCGCTGCATGCGGCGCGCCGCGCACGGAGCGCAACGATGTCCGACCTTCGATTGCCGTTCGTCCGAGCGGCCCTCGGCCGATGAACCGGCCCGCCGATCAGGCGGCGGCGCCGGGCGGCAACTGGCGGCCGGCCGCGAATCCGTGGATCGTCGCCGTCGTCGTCACGCTCGCCGCCTTCATGGAGGTGCTCGACACGACGATCGTCAACGTCGCGCTGCCGCACATCGCGGGGACGATGTCGGCGAGCTACGACGAGGCCACCTGGACGCTCACGTCGTATCTGGTCGCGAACGGCATTGTGCTGCCGATCTCCGGGTTTCTCGGGCGGCTGCTCGGACGCAAGCGCTACTTCGTGCTCTGCATCGCCGCGTTCACGGCGTGCTCGTTCCTGTGCGGCATCGCGACGAACCTGGGCGAACTGATCGTGTTCCGCGTGCTGCAGGGCTTGTTCGGCGGCGGGCTGCAGCCGAACCAGCAGTCGATCATCCTCGACACGTTTCCGCCCGAGCAGCGCAACCGCGCGTTCTCGGTGTCGGCGATCGCGATCGTCGTCGCGCCGGTGCTCGGGCCGACGCTCGGCGGCTGGATCACCGATCACTTCTCGTGGCGCTGGGTGTTCCTGCTCAACGTGCCGATCGGCGTGCTGACCGTGCTCGCCGTGATGCAGCTCGTCGAGGATCCGCCGTGGCGACGCGGGGCGGTGCGCGGGCTGTCGGTCGACTACGTCGGGATCGGCCTGATCGCGATCGGGCTCGGCTGCCTGCAGGTGATGCTCGATCGCGGCGAGGACGAGGACTGGTTCGGCTCGACGTTCATCCGGACCTTCGCGGTACTGTCCGCGCTCGGGCTCGTCGGCGCGACGCTCTGGCTGCTGCGCACGAAGAAGCCCGTCGTCGATCTGTCGTGCCTGCGCGATCGCAACTTCGCGCTCGGCTGCGTGACGATCGCGACGTTCGCGGCCGTGCTGTACGGCAGCGCGGTGATCGTGCCGCAGCTCGCGCAGCAGCATCTCGGCTACACGGCGACGCTCGCCGGTCTCGTGCTGTCGCCGGGCGCGCTCTTGATCACGCTCGAGATTCCGCTCGTGAGCCGGCTGATGCCGCACGTGCAGACGCGCTATCTCGTCGGCTTCGGCTTCGTGCTGCTCGCGTTCGCACTGGCGTATTCGCGCATGCTCGTGCCCGACATCGACTATCGGCATCTGGTGATGATTCGCTGCGCGCAGTCGCTCGCGATCGGCTTCATGTTCGTGCCGATCACGACGCTCGCGTATCTGACCGTGCCGCAGCGGCTGAACGACGATGCGTCGGCGCTGTTCACGATGTTCCGCAACGTCGCCGGGTCGATCGGCATCTCGGTGTCGACCGCGCTGATTCGCGAACGCACGCAGGCGCGCATGGCGCATCTGTCCGCGCATACGTCGCCGCTGTCGCAGAACTTCCAGGACGCGCTGCATGCGAACGCGCGGGCGATCGCGGAGCTGTCGGGCGGCACGCCGGCGGCCGCGCTGCAGACCGCGAACGGCCGGCTCTACGAGACCTTCGTGTCGCAGGCGACGATCCTCGCGTATATCGACGTATTCGCGCTGCTCGCGGTGTTTTGTGCCGCGTGCATTCCGCTGACATTCCTGTTTTCGCCGGTGAAGGCCGCACGCGCCGGAGGAGGGCATTGACATGACGACGTGCGACGCCGCTCGACGCAGCCGCCCGCCGCGCGCGCTGCGCCGTGCGACGGCCGCGGCTGCTGCGGCCGCCGCGCTGGCCGCCGGCACGCTGCTGGGCGCGTGCACGGTCGGGCCGGATTTCACACCGCCGCGCGCGGACGTGCCCGCGGGCTGGCACGCGTTGCAGCGCGCGGACGCGGCCGCGCCCTCCTCGGGCGCGAGCGCGCCGGCTTCCACGCCGACGACGGACGCCGATCCCGACCCGCGCTGGTGGCGCGCGTTCGGCGATCCACTGCTGGACCGGCTCGTCGAACGCGCGGCGCGCGACAACCTCGACGTGCAGGCCGCTGTGTTGCGCATCGCACAGGCGCGTGCGCAGGTGCGTGCGGCCGCCGCACAAGGCTTGCCCGACGTGCGCGCGAGCGCGAGCTATCAGCGCGAGCAGCTCGGCCTGAAGGGGTTCGTCGAAGATCAGGGGCTGGACCGGCAGATCGACCGGCTCGGCGCGCCGGGCTCGCCGCTCGACCGGCTCGGGCCAGGCACTGGCGCGGCCGTGCAGCAGCGTGCGCGCGGCGCGCTCGATGCATTGGAATCGCCGGTCAACCTGTGGCAGGCCGGCTTCGACGCGTCGTGGGAGCTCGATCTGTTCGGACGCGTGCGCCGCGCGGTGGAGGCCGCCGATGCGCAGGCGGGTGCGGCCGTCGCGAGCCGCGACGACGCGTTGCTGTCGCTCGAAGCCGAAGTCGCCCAGACCTATCTGCAGCTGCGCGGTGCGCAGACGCAGCGCGCGCTCGCCGACGAACTCGTGGGCGCGCAGCGCGAACTGCGCGATCTGACGCGCGAGCAGGCCGCGCACGGCCTGGCGAGCGACCTCGAAGTGCGCAGCGCCGATGCGCGGCTCGCCCAGTTGCGCGCGCAACTACCGCAGTTCGATCAGCAGATCGTGCTGCTGAAGAACGGGCTTGCCTATCTGGTCGGCGGCGCGCCGGGCGCGCTCGACGACTGGCTCGACACGCCGCGTGCGCTGCCGGGCGTGCCGCCCGCCGTGCCGGTCGGCCTGCCGTCGACGCTCGCGCGACGCCGGCCCGACATCCGACGCGCGGAAGCCGACCTGCACGCGGCGACGGCCGACGTCGGCGTCGCGGTCGCGCAGTTCTATCCGGACGTGTCGCTGACCGGGCAAGTCGGGCTGCGCGCGACGCATGTGCGCGAGCTCGCGCACTGGTCGCATTTGTTCTATGCGTTCGGGCCCGCGGTGTCGCTGCCGATTTTTTCGGGCGGCGCGCTGGTGTCGAACCTGCGGCTCACGCAGGCGCGTCAGGCGGAGGCGGCGCTCGCGTATCGGCAGACCGTGCTCGTCGCGCTGCGCGACGTCGACAATGCGCTCGCCGTGTACCGCACCGACCAGACGCGCGCGGCCGCGCTCGACGATGCCGTGCGCGCGGAGCAGGGCGCGCTGGAACTCGCGCGCGATCGTTACCGCAAGGGGTTGTCGCCGTTTCTCGACGTGCTGGACGCGGAGCGGCAATGGTCGGAAGGGCGTCAGCAGGCCGTGCAGGGCGCGCTGCAGACGACGACCGATCTCGTCGCGCTGTACAAGGCTGTCTCTTATACACATCT